>JAVVRZ010000007.1 GCA_036654455.1 Clostridia bacterium
ACAAATTGCCAAAGGGCAATTTGTCTTAACGCGTCGCGCCAACTGAGCCACGCCCCCATAATTTATTTAATTTTTTTATAATATGCTACTTTATTGCCAGTTTTGTATTTCTTTGCCGTTGGTAGAGCAAGCTCTTCCGGGTCGCAATTATAAATTGCTCCCCGCTTTGGCTAACAAATTGCCAAAGGGCAATTTGTCTTAACGCGTCGCGCCAACTGAGCCACGCCCCCATAATTTATTTAATTTTTTTGTTAAAGCAACGGTTATATGGCAAATAATTTTGCAAACAAATCTATGTATTTTGTTTGAGGGCAGTACGGTTTGTACCACCCTCACGCTATTTTGGAGCTATTGATGGGAGTCGAACCCATGACCTCGTCCTTACCAAGGACGCGCTCTACCTACTGAGCTACAACAGCATTACTGCTAATGTATTATGCCACAACTTAACTTCTTAGTCAATAATATTTATTGCTTTATTGATATATTTTTGTTTTATTGCTTGAAACTGATTTATTTAAACCATTTAGCATTTTAAGCAAGAATAAATTAAGCTCTAAAACAAAAGATAAATTAAAAATTAAGTAAATTATAATACGCCTCTTAAAAAATAAACTTATTCTATAATACGCAATTTAAAAAATAATTTTACTGTATAAGTAGTTTGAAAAAGGCAAATATTAGTCTTTAAAATAAGATAACCACCAAAAATAAAAAAGCTATTAACTATTATAAAAGTATAGTGGTTAGAGCGAAAAATAGATTTATTCGTAAACTTTTAGAAAAGTTTTTAGCGGAATAATATGTAAAATCAGTCTAGTTGTCAGCCCGACAATTATGCCCGAAAGTACGCCTATAAGGGCAAGGTAGGGCAAATAAGACATCATAAGCGGAGTATTGCTAACTAATACGTATACTAAGTTTTGGGTTATATTATGGCTAACAGCGCTTAATATGCTTACGCTAACTATGCTTATTTTTGGGTAGAGGGTAGAGAGCAACAAAGCAGAAATTAAGGTTGATACTATTCCTCCGCTTAGGCTATACATAAGCATACTTATATTGCCTGCAAATACGCTACCTAGTACGGTCTTTACAATAACTACGGCTAGCGCAAGCGGAAGATTAAACATAACTAAGGTAAGCAACACAAAAATATTGCTTATTCCAACTTTTGCCCCTACGATAAATAGCGGGGGAAACAACGCCTCTATCATAAAAGAGATAAGCGCAAGCGAGGTAATAATGCCTAGCGTGGCTATTTTTTTAGTTGTTATACTCATACTCATTCTAAAAATTATTCGCTTTAATTGTATTTATATTATTTAATAAGTTAAATTTGTCATTTGACCGTTTTGCTTATCCTAGTGTAATATCACCCGAATCACTGTTTGTGGGTTTAATAATAAGATGGTGAGGCACGCAAATAATTGTGTCCCTACTGTTTGCAATTTGCATTTTTACGCAGTCCTTGTGATAAGAACAATCTGCGTCAAGCATTCTAACTGTTTTTCCTTTTGTGTCGATTATTAAGATATTAACTTCGGTTTTTTCTTTGGCAAAAAAGTAAATAGTAACTTTTAATTGGTCTTGACTAGCTTTAACGTTTACCTTATCTTTAAAGTCGTCGGCAATTTGATATTTGTTTGTTTCAAAATCGTATGTAAATATTGTATGTTCGGCGTTTTGGTCGCTATAAATTATGCTTATTCCCTGCAACGCTTCCTTTTGAGGGGCGAAGACAAATAGAATAAATAGTAGCGCAATAGTTAGGGCAATAGCCCCATAAATTACCAAGTCAAGCGGTAGAAATACTTTTTGGTTTTTTGCGTTGATTAACGTTTTTTGACTCATTCTTCTACCTTTTTATAGTCGCTATCGACTAAGTTTAAATTGTCAATATTTGAGTGAACTTGATATGTTTCTTCTTGACTATTGTAAGTTACAATAGAATATTCGTAGTCGGTTTTACTTAAAAATTCTTTGGCTTTGTCTATTCCCATAACGCATAAAGCCGTAGTCAAGCAATCGCAATAAGCGTTATTTTGAGCCAGTACGCTTACAAGGGCTATGCCTTGTTGAACGGCGCCGTTAGGCGAATTGATAGGCATACCGTTTGCAGGGTTAATAATATGGCAATAGTTGAAACCGTTAATTATATATTTATGCTCGTAATCTCCGCTAGACGACAATGCTTTGTTAGATGTCTTAATATTAGCGTAAGAGCTACTTAGCAAATCATTGTTTCTAGGGGCGGTAAATCCCACTTTATAGTCGGTTGCTTTATGTGTTTTTTTGTCAAAGTTACTAAGAATTGCAATACTACTACTACCGCAAGAAAAATATCCGTATTTATAGCCTTCTTTTTGAAGTAGTTGAGTAACTAAGTCGCAAGCGTAACCTTTGCCGATACCGCCTAAGTCTAGCTTTTGACTGTAAGTCTTGCCGTTAATGGTTACGTCTTTTGAATTTTTAGTTAGCGTATATACGTTATTGTTTTGGCTAACTATGGCGTTATCAAAATCGGTTAGTTTGCAAAATCCGTCAATATATTCTTGCTTAGGCAGAGTAGTAGAATATGCTTCTCGGTTTGCTCGGTCGTATTCCTCAACTTTGATAAATTGGGCGTTATTTGTAAATCTAGGAGTAAATCCCCATAAGTCTACAAGCGGATACACCGTGGGATTGTATGCTCCGTCGGTATCCTTGTAAGCTTTTTTGGCAATCTCTAAGATATCTGCGGTTAACTTGCTAATCTCCACGCTTTGCCCGTAAGAAAGGGCGTTATATCTTGCAATATCGCTTGTAGAATACGCAAGACTAATATTGTCTTCGACTTGTTTTAATATTTCTTTAACTTTTATCCAAGTTTGGTCAAATTTAAGTTCCTTTTCGCTTAGCGAAAAATCGTCGTAAAGCTCCAACTTGCTATTTGTGTTGAAGTAATTTTGAGTAGCTACGGTTTTTGCCGTATATGCAAGTTGCGTTTTGTCGCTATCGATATCTTTGTCGCTATCGATATCTTTGTCGCCGTTGATATCGTTACAACCAAAAAGACAGCTAGCAAGGCTAATTATTATTAATATAAAGGTTATTAATTTAATTTTCAATTTTTAATTTCACCGAATAGATTGGGTTGTAAGCGACTAAGCCCGAAGCGTTAAATTGCGTTGAATATAGCGTGAGTTCGTCGGCGACAAAAGGTTTATTGTATATAGTTATATTTTTAACTACTTCGCTAAAAGGTAGTTCGAAGGCATATTGACGAATAAGAGTAATATGTGGATTGTAACTACGGTGTTCTATTGTAAATTGCAATTCTTCTAATTTGTTTGTAAGATATCTTTCAAGCGTAAGCAAATTTTGGTCGCACTTTAATTTAGCGATTACTATGTTAGCCCCTTTAAGCGTGCTTACTTGTTGTATGCTTAGCGTGGTTGCCAAGTAATCTTTAACCGAGTCAAGCAAACTATACAGCGAATACAATTTATCTGCATATATTTCGCCTAGAAATTTAATAGTTATATGTAAGTTTTGACGTGGGATAAAATTTCCTTTGCTTTTGTAGGGAGCAAGTTGGTCTTGCATTTTTACTAAATTATTAACTGTTTGTTCGGGAAGTTTAAGCGCAATAAATAATCTCATAATATTTCTCCTATTATTGACAATTATATATTAAATAATACAACTTTGCAAGTGGGGAATATCTGTTAAAAGAATTTCATAAAATAAAATAAAAATGTATTGGAGATAAAGATGAAAAAACGTAAAATTGCAGTTATTCTTATAGTTATTCTTATAGGTATTTGTTTTGTCGGGTGTGGTAACAGCATAGGACGAATAAGTAAAGGACTAGACACTTATACGATAACGGCTACATATAACCAAAAGGACCAAATAATATCGGCGGCGCAAATTGTCAAGTTTACCAACAACACCAGTCAAGCGCTCGAAGATATTAAATTTCATATATTTGCCAGTATATATAAACAAGACGCTACTACTTCGGTTATAATGCCCGAAGACCGTGTTAAAGCTTACCCGCAAGGTTACAGTTATGGCGACATAGAGATTGATTCGGCTTCGGTAGATTCTTCCCCCGTTGCTTTTACGGTAGAAGGACAAATACTTTCTTTGCCCTTAGCTACTCCGCTTGCCCCCGAAAGCAGTATTTCTATTGCGCTTATTTATGATATATCGCTTGCGAATATACATCACCGTTTAGGTTACGGTAGAAATACTGTTAACTTAGGCAACTGGTTTCCTATTCTTTGTAATTTTGACAATGGTTGGCAAACTACGCCTTACTACGCAATAGGCGACCCTTTTGTAAGTCAAGTTGCTAATTATACCTTAACTTTGGTTGCTCCTTCAAATTTAATTATTGCTAGTAGCGGTAGGGAAACAAATAAGTCAATCGAAGGCGAAACTGCAACCTACACCTACAAGGCTAATTGCGTGCGTGACTTTGCGCTCGTTATGTCGTCAAAATTTAAGGTTCTTACCGCTCAAATGGGAGAAACAACGCTTAACTATTATTATTTTAACGACGAATCGGCTCAGGTTACGATGTCGCTTGCATGCAAAGCTTTCGAATATTATTCTAATACGTTCGGCAAATACCCTTATCCCACGCTTGCAATAGCGCAAACAGATTTTTGCTATGGCGGTATGGAATATCCGTCGTTAATATATTACAACGCTAATTTATTGGGCGAAGAGAAGTTGCAAGCCATCGCTCACGAAATAGCCCATCAATGGTGGTATGGCGTGGTGGGAAACGACCAAATTAGCTCGCCTTTTATGGACGAAGGGCTAGCCGAACTTTCAACGGCTATGTTTTTTGGGCAAGCTGACGAATTTAAAATAACAAAGGAAAGTATCTTAAACAATATGCTCGCTTCTTATACGACTTATCTTGACGTTATCGGCACTTATGTAACTAGCGTAGATACTTCAATGAGAAGTTTAGATAAATTTACTAGCGGGCAAGAATACGCATTTATCAGCTATGTCAAGAGTTGCTTAATGTTCAACGAGCTTAGTAAACTTATGGGCGAAAAGCAATTTGTAAAAGGACTAGCTAAATATTACGACCATTGTCTTATGAAAATAGCTACGCCTAGCGAAATGATAAGTTGTTTTTCAAGCGTATATGGGGCAGATTTGACTAAGTGGTTTGAGTGTTTCTTCGAGGGTAAAGATGTTTTGGCTAAACCAAATAAATAATAGTAATATGACAATTAATTAAGTTAAAAGGAACGACTATTTTTAGTTGTTCCTTTTAATTATTTCTTAAATAGATACGCTAATTCTTTAAGTTTAACTTGAAATTATGCCAAATTAGGATATCAATTGACATTAAAATAAATCTATGAGATAATGAAAAAAAAGTTGGAGTACACCGTTATGATGTCTTTCATCGTCAATGACTTTTTGGGCATAGGCATATTGTGCTTTTTAATTTACTGGGTAAGCGTCAATACTCTTTTGCCACGCCAACTTACCTTGCGCTATTTGCGAGTGGTAATTCTTACCCTAACTATAATTGTTTTTGAACTGTTATCCATTGTATTTCTTAACGCTACGCCTCAACTTAAATGGTTAAGCATAATTTGCTCAACCATTAACTTTATATTAACTCCGCTTGTATTTATTTGGCTAGCATTACTCACCAAGCCATTTTGCAAACGCAACTTGTGGCTATATCTTCCCCTAATAGCCTACGCTGCGCTTATGATAGTCAGTATGTGGACAGGTTGGGTCTTTACCATTTCGGCAGACAACAGATTTGTAGGCGGAAGTTTAATTTTTATTAGCTATATTATTTCGGGATATGGCTTATGTGTGTTTTTATTTTTTAATTTACCAATTTACGAGAAATATGATACCGACGAAAAAGTATTCCTATTCTTTTTAGTTTTGCTAATTTTTGTAAGCGTGTTTATCCAAGCCCTAGTTAAAGACGTGTTAATGATTTGGATGTGCGTATCGATTGTACTAACACTATATTTTTCTTTGTTAAAATCTCGTCAATATAAACACGACGGGCTAACGCAGATGTACAATAGGCGAGCCTTTAATACCTATTTGTCTACTCACAAGACCGGAGAAAACGCTAGCATAATAATGTTTGACCTCAACGGACTTAAATGCGTAAATGATAAGTACGGGCATTTGAAAGGCGACGAAGTCATAGTCAAGGCTTGCGCCGACATCTCGACTTGTTTTTCTTCTTTTTCCAACTTATACCGCATAGGCGGAGATGAGTTTTGCGCAGTTTGCCATAAAGCGACAGAAGAGCAAATACAACAAGCGTTAGACAAGCTTAAAGCAATCGCCGTCGAGTCGATTGAACAAGAACCGCTCTCGCTTTCAATAGCTTGCGGTTATAAGATGGGTTGTCCAGAGCAGTCGATAGAACAACTATTTGAGCAAGCCGACCTACTTATGTATTCAAACAAAAAAACAAGCAGAAAAAATTAATTTTATTAGTTATCAGTAAATTAAGCATCTCGGGAGTATTTTCAGTAGTTTTATAATAAATCTAGTCTTATATTTTTTTCTAGTTGACTATTATTTCTACAACAATCTCCGTTACTACCACCGACTGTTAATTAGCCGTTTGGCAAAGGAATACCTATGCAAAAGAGAAATGTTAGAATAATAACCATAGCCCTATCTATAATAATGTGCTGTACTCTTATTTTGCCTAGCTCTGTCTACGCTATGCCAACTCAAAATAAAGTTGTCAATATTGGTTGGATGAATATTAAGGGTTATATGGGCGGTACGGTAGACCAACCTAGCGGTTACTTTCACGAATATTTAGAAATTATCTCTCAATACACCCGTTGGAAATATAAATATGTAATATGTGAAAACTTCTACGAATTAAGCCAAAAATTATTTGCCGGCGAGATAGACATTATGTGCGGAGTTTTTGATACCAAGGCTCGCAAAGACGAGGGTAAGTTTGCTTTTCCGCAGTATAGCGCCGGCGTAGATAGCACTTCGATATTTGTTCATAACGAGAGCGACCTTTTATTTGGTAACCCCGCCGACCTTGAAGGTTTAACTATCGGCGTAGAGGACAACGCTAATTATGATAACTTAGTCGAATACTATGAAAGTTTAGGGTTAGATACAAGTAAAATAATCAAATATACCAGTATGGACGACATCAAAAATGACATTTTAAGAGGGAAAATTCCACTTGGAGCTATGGGCGGATTTAGAAATGACAAATGTTTTAGAGCCATAGCTACTTTTGCGCCAAGTAATTTTTATTTTGTTACAAGTTTTGACCCAAAGCATAAAGAAATATTGCACGGACTCAACGACGCTCTTGAACAAATCAATATTCATAAACCATCGTTGCATAATAGTTTAGCTAGCGAATATCTAGTAAGCGACGACGCCGAATTTCATTTGACTTACGAACTTGATAAATATGTCAAGACAGCCAAACCCTTTACGGTTTTATGTAATAGCAACGCTATTCCAATCGAATTTAAGGGCGACAACGGCGAACTTTGTGGCGTTACCGCCGACTATTTCAAGGAATTATCGCAACTTACCGGACTTAAATTTGATTTTATTTTTGAACAAGGCAATATTAAGCCGGATATTATTCCTCATTTTAATTATTCAATCAAACAAGCTAACGAGCTAGGTTATAATTTATCTAATCTTTATATGCGTTTGCCAATGGTATTGATTAAGAATAAGAATCACGGGCTAGGCGAACGAACCGCCGTACCTGACTACTATTTGTCTAACTACGACCCGGCTCGCATCAATGGCATAGGCAAGACTATAATACATTGTCAAGGCACTCTTGACTGTCTTGACGCCGTCGTAAACAATCGAGCCGACCAAACCATAGTTAACTCGGTAATTGCAAGTAGATTAGTTAGCGGTGGTAATTATAGAGAATTGATTGTTACAACCTTAAACAACGAATATTATAATTATTGCATAGCCGTAAGCGATAGTATAGATACCCAAGCGCTTGATACGATAAATATGGCGATAAATCATATAAAAAGCGGACAAGTCAGCGATATGCTAGTTTCTAACGCCGTCAAATATCAAGACAATTCTATATTCGCCATTTTAAATAGAATTTCCCCCGTAACTACGGCGATAATTATTACAGTTTCGTTAGTTAGCGCTTTAACTATTATATTGTTGTTAATTAGTAAGCTAAAAAACAATATTTTAAAGGTCAAGAATTTAGGAAGCGACAACTTGACTTCGGCGCTTTCTAGGCAAGGTTTTATCGTTCAAGCAAGGGAAATTTTAAATACTATCGAAGGCGATTACGATATGATTGACTTTGATATTGAGAACTTTGGTTACATCAACGAGCTTTACGGCATAACAATAGGCGACGCCGTACTTAAAAAAGTCGTCGACGATATAAAGAGTATATTAGAGCCTAACGAAATTATTTCTCGACTTTACGCCGACCACTTTTTGTTGTTGCTCAATGATTTAAGCGTTAACAAACTAATGCAAGTTTTAGATAATTCCTTAGAGAATTTCATTGTGCTTAATGAAAGTTATGCCGTAAATTTTAAGTTTGGGATATATAAAATAACCGATAAAACGTTAGCTATTAGCTATATGGCAAGTTACGCAAATTCTGCAAAAAGCGGAATTAAACACAATGCCTTAGAAAATTCTAGAATATACGACGTAGATAGGCACAACATGCGACTTAGAAGAGTTCGTATAGTGGCGGAATTTGACTTTGCCTTAAAGAGCGGTGAGATATTTGCAAATTTTCAACCCAAATTTGACGCTATTACCAAGCGTGTCGTAGGGGCGGAGGCTTTGGCTAGGTGGCGTCGCAACGGAGAGTTTATTTCGCCGTTAGAGTTTATAGACTTGATAGAAAAGAATGGCAAAGTAATCGAGCTTGACTTTTTTATTCTTAGACAAACGTGTCAGTTGCTCCGTCAACTTGCAGACGAAGGCAAACAGCTCTTGCCTATATCGGTAAATTTTTCTAGGCTACACATCAACAATGTCAATTTTGTGCGAGATATTGAAGCCGTGCTATGCGAATATGGCATTGACCGTAAATATATCGAGATAGAGTTTACCGAATCTATTATGATAGAAGACCGCTCTAACGCTTTAACAACCGGCGACCTTTTAAATGATGCAGGCTTTACAATTTGTATCGATGACTTCGGCTCGGGTTATTCGTCCCTTAACGCTTTAAAAGATTTAAAATATCATATAGTTAAGCTCGACGCAGGGTTTTTTATCCTTAAAGATACCAGTAACCTTGCAAAAGCTAAGACAATTCTAGTCGAAATAATCAAATTGCTTAAAGCTATCGGGGCAAAGATAGTAGCCGAAGGCATAGAAACTAACGACCAATATGAATTTGCTAGGGACGCAGGGTGCGACTACATACAAGGTTACTATTTTTCAAAAGCTATTTCAAAAGAAGAAACGCTTAAATTATTTAGAGGAAGCGACGAATAACAAGAAGGAAGACTTTAATTATTTAGAAAAAGCGAAAAATAACAAGAAGAAAAATTTTAATTATTTAGAAAAAATAACTAATAAATGATTAATAAGTAAAAATATTAGACAAAACAAAACATTATTATTTAAGAATGTCTATAAAAATTTCTTATTTTTTAGCTAAATAGTAATGGCTTAAAAAACAAATCTAACAAATTTTATTTGTAGGTAAAGTCAGTAAAATATTTCTTTGCATTATTTAAAAAAATATACGCAATTTAATTTTAATTTATTTTAAATCAAACTTAGTCTAATACATTAAATTTTAGGCTAAGTTTGTTTATTATTAGCTATTTTAGGTTAAAATACGTTTTTAATTAAAACTATCTAAAAACTTAAAAATACAGTAAAAATAGTTAAAAAAACTACCAAAAACCTTAAAAAACTACTAAAAAACAGTTGACCGTACTTGCATATTTGTGATATATTTATAAGGCTGTGGAAAAGGGTAGAGGCGGGAGGTTACTGAGCAAACAGAAAACTCACGCTGACCAATGCAGAAGGCAAGACCATCTGCTAGTCGACCGATAATATATTTAAGTTTGTCAAGTGCGTTTAAGTATGCAAACTAACAACTTAAAAGACTAAGTAGGGCGCAAATAAGCGCTTTATAATTATTCCACCAATGACACACACGGTTGTGTTGTTTGCAAAGGCTATTCGGTCGGTTCAATAAAAACATTTAAAAGGAGTACACATTAATGGCAGATCAAAAGAAAATGAGAATCAAACTTAAATCTTATGACCACAACCTTGTGGACGCTTCGGCAGAAAAAATCGTAGCCGTAGCCAAAGAGATGGGAGCAAAGGTAAGCGGACCTATTCCACTACCAACCGAACGAGAGATTATTACCGTACTACGTGCAACGCACAAGTATAAGGACGCTCGTGAACAATTTGAACTAAAAACGCATAAACGCTTAATTGACATTTACAATCCTAACGCGCGCACTATTGACAGCCTAACCAAGCTTAATTTGCCTGCTGGTATTGATGTTAAGATTAAGTAATATACAATTTATACGGAGGTGAACTTTATCAATGAATAAAGCAATCATAGGCAAAAAGTTAGGAATGACACAAGTCTTCGAGAAAGACGGCGCAATGGTACCCGTAACAGTAGTGTTGGCTGGTCCTTGCCCTATAATACAGAAGAAGACCACAGAAAGAGACGGCTATTCCGCCGTACAACTAGGTTTTGAGCAAGTTAAAGATTCTTATCTTAACAAACCCGAAATGGGACATCTTAAAGCGGCTAACGCAGGCGCTCTTAAAGTTCTTAAAGAGTTCGACCTACAAGACGCAAGCAATATGAAAGTTGGCGACGTAATCAAATGTTCAACATTTGTAGTAGGCGAATTAGTCGACGTTACCGGCACAACTAAGGGTCACGGATTTAGTGGCGTAATCAAGAGATGGGGACATCACAGACTTAAAGAAACTCACGGTGTTGGCCCTGTTCATAGACAAGTCGGTTCGCTAGGCGCAAACTCTACGCCAAGCAGAGTAATGCCCGGCAAGAAATTACCCGGTCAATATGGCGCCGAGCAAATGACCGTACTCAACCTCAAAGTAATTAGAGTTGATGAAGAAAGAGGCGTTTTACTAATAAAGGGAGCAATCCCCGGCGCAAAAAACAGTATAGTCTACGTGCGTAACGCTGTTAAAACATTGAACTAGGGGAGGAAAATAATAAATGCAAGTTAAAGTATATAATACCGAGGCGCAAGAGGTCGGTAAAGTTAAATTAGAAGATAGCGTGTTTGGTTGCGAATATAATTCGTCGCTAATACACCAAGTCGTAGTAGCCTACCTAGCTAATCAACGTCAAGGCACGAAAAGTGCGCTTAATCGTAGCGAAGTTCGTGGCGGTGGCATTAAACCTTGGAGACAAAAAGGCACAGGCAGAGCAAGACAAGGCAGTATCCGTGCTCCACAATGGAAGAAGGGTGGCGTAGTCTTTGCGCCAAAGCCACGTGACTTTGAAAAGAAACTCAACAAGAAAGTCAAACTTGCCGCTTTTAGAAGCGCAATTAGCTACAAAGTAGCCAACAACGAATTAATAGTTCTTGACAAGTTTGAACTTGCTCAGGCAAAGACCAAGTTAGTAGCGCAAATTCTTGCTAACTTTAAGTTAAAGAGCAAGACCTTGCTTATTATCGAAGATAACGAGCAAGACATACTAAGAGCATCTGGCAACATCGAATGTTTGACAGTATGCGTTAGCGAATTAGTTGGGGTATATCAGTTGGTAGCCAATACCACAATACTTGCGACTAAGTCAGCAATGAAGAAGATTGAGGAGGCCTATTTGGTATGAACCCATACGACATTATAAGAAAACCAGTTTTGTCAGAAAAGAGTTACAGCGGTATAGCAAGCAAAATATATACCTTTGAGGTAGCTGTCGGTTCTAACAAGATTGAAATTAAAAATGCAATCGAACAAATATTTAACGTAAAAGTAGAAAAAATTAACACCGCAAACGTCAGAGGAAAGATGAAAAGGCAAGGTAAACATCAAGGTTTAACTGCTAAATGGAAAAAAGCTATTGTTCACTTGACCAAAGACAGCAAAGCATTAGAGTTCTTTGAGAGCTTGGCTTAATTTAGGAGGATTTAACAATGGCAATTAGAAGATACAAACCAACATCAGCAGGTCGCCGTTTTATGTCTGTGCCAACGTACGAAGAGATTACTTCTACTACCCCGCACAGAAGCTTACTTAGAACGCTCAGTAAGAGTGGCGGACGTAACGCTCAGGGCAAGATTACCGTAAGACACATCGGCGGAGGCAATCGCACAAAGTACCGTGTAATAGACTTTAAACGTAACAAATACGATATTCCCGCAAAAGTAGCTACAATCGAATACGACCCAAACCGTTCGGCTAATATTGCTCTACTTCATTACGCAGACGGCGAAAAGAGATATATTCTAGCTCCCCTGGGTCTTAACGTAGGCGATACAATAATCTCGGCTACAACAGCAGATATCAAAGACGGCAACAATCTTCCGCTTGAAAATATCCCAGTTGGCGCAATTATACACAACATTGAGATTTCACCCGAAAAGGGCGGACAAGTCGCAAGAGCAGCCGGTATATCAGCTCAACTTATGGCAAAAGAAGGCAAATATGCAACTCTAAGAATGCCCTCTGGCGAAACAAGACTTGTGCTTACAAAGTGTCACGCAACAATCGGTCAAGTCGGTAACGTAGACCATTCAATAGTTAATCTCGGCAAAGCCGGCAAGACAAGATATAAGGGTATTAGACCTACCGTACGTGGTAGCGCAATGAACCCTTGCGACCACCCACACGGCGGTGGCGAAGGCAAAGCGCCTATTGGTCATCCCGGCCCAGTTACCCCTTGGGGCAAGCCAGCGCTAGGATATAAGACTAGAAAGAAAGGCAAAGCGTCCAACAAGATGATTATTAAGAGAGTTAATTAAGGAGAAGATAAATGAGTAGATCAACTAAAAAAGGACCATTTGTAGATCAAAAGTTACTGCAAAGAGCAAAAGCGCTTAATGAGAGTGGCAAGAAAGAAGTATTAAAGACGTGGTCAAGGTCTTCAACAATCTTTCCCGACTTTATAGGACACACAATAGCAGTACACGATGGCAGGAAACACGTACCAGTATATATTACAGAAGATATGGTAGGACTTAAACTCGGCGAGTTTGCTCCTACAAGAACGTTTAGAGGGCATAGTGGCGGTAGCAAGACCACAACTGCCACAAAGTAAGGAGGAGAACAATGGCAACTAGAAGCAAAGAGAAAGGAATTAAGAGGGCAGAGTCCCGTGAAAAAAGACCTTTTGCCAAAGCGAAATATATTCGTATGTCACCAAGTAAAGTAGGCATAGTACTCGATTTAATTCGTGGCAAGGCATACTTTCAAGCAGTAGCTATTCTTAAAGGCTCTCCAAAAATTGCCTGCGAACCTGTGCTTAAAGCGCTTAACTCAGCCGCTGCAAATGCAGAAGTAAACAAAGGGTTAGCCAAAGACACACTGTATGTCGCAGAATGTTATACAGGGCAAGGGCCAGTGCTTAAAAGATTCCAACCTGTATCTAAGGGCAGAGCACATAGCATATTAAAGCGTACAAGCCATATCACGATTGTGCTTGACCAAAAGGCTTAAAGGGGGAAAGATATTAATGGGACAAAAAGTTAATCCGATAGGAATGAGAATTGGAATTAATAAAGACTGGAATAGTAGATGGACTTGTAACAAAGCCGACTTTGCAACCTTTATTAAAGAAGACAACGTTTTAAGAACATATATCAAAAAGAAATATTACCTCGCTTCTATATCAAGACTTGATATCGAACGTAGCGACGGTAAAATTGTAATCAATATTGTAACGGGTAGACCCGGCGTATTAATCGGCAAGGGCGGAGCAGGCGCAGAACAAATCAAAGCCGAACTCGTTAAACTTATTGGCAACAAAGAAATAGTTCTTAACATTATTGAAGTTAAAAGACCCGACGCAGACGCTCAACTAATAGCTGAGAATATAGCCGGACAACTAGAAAACAGAATAGCTTTCCGTCGCGCTATGCGTCAATGTATACAAAGAGCAATCAGGTCAGGCGTTAAAGGTATTAAAACTATGGTTAGCGGTAGACTTGACGGCGCAGAAATTGCAAGAAAAGAACATTATCACGAAGGAAGTATTCCACTACACACTTTAAGAGCCGACATCGACTACGGCTTTGCCCAAGCTAAGACCACTTTTGGTATTATAGGCGTAAAAGTGTGGGTTTACAACGGAGAAATATTAGGTAAGAAACTTAAAGGAGGTAATGACTAATGTTAATGCCCAAAAGAGTAAAAAGACGCCGTGTGCATCGTGGCAGAATGTGCGGTACAGCGCATAAGGGCAATTTCATTGCCTACGGAGAATACGGTTTAGCTACGCTAGATTGCGGTTGGATTACCAGTAACCAAATAGAAGCGGCAAGAGTAGCGATGACAAGATTTATCAAACGTGGCGGACAAGTATGGGTAGATATCTTCCCTCACAAACCAGTTACCAAGAAACCAGCCGAAACTCGTATGGGTTCAGGCAAAGGTTCTCCTGAGTTTTGGGTTGCGGTAGTCAAGCCCGGTAGAGTTATGTTCGAAATGGCAGGCATACCCGAAGACCAAGCCAGAGAGGCGCTTAGGCTCGCAAGCCATAAACTGCCTGTTAGGTGTAAGTTTATAAAGAAAGAAGAGGTGAAGACAGATGAAGGCGAGTAAAATTAGAGATATGAACAACGAGGAACTCAACATTAAGTTGCAAGACCTGAAAAAGGAACTTTTCAATCTTCGTCTTTCTAATGCTACGGGACATCTTACAAACAATATGGCGCTTAACCTTTGCAAAAAAGACATCGCAAAAGTTATGACCATACTTAAAGAAAGAGAGGGCAAGTAAGGAGATATTATGGCAGAAATTATTGAAAGAAATAAGAGAAAAGAATTAATCGGCGTTGTAACATCTAATAAGATGGACAAGACCATCGTAATTGCGGTAGTTAATAAATTTAAACACCCGCTATACAAAAAGACAATTTCCACAACCAAGAAATTTAAAGCTCACGACGAAGAAAACCAATGCGGTATAGGCGACAAAGTCCTTATTACCGAGACGAGAAAGTTAAGCAAAGACAAAAACTGGCGTTTGGTTTCTATCATCGAGAGAGCAAAGTAGGAGGGCGGTTATAAATGATTCAAACATTTACAAGATTGAAGGCTGCCGACAACTCGGGCGCAAAAGAAATTATGTGCATTAAGGTATTAGGCGGTTCAGTTAGAAAATTTGGCAATATCGGCGATATTATCGTCGCTAGCGTTAAGAGCGCCTCAGCGGGCGGTCTAGTTAAGAAAGGCGAAGTAGTGCGTGCAGTAATCGTTCGCACAGCTAGCGGACTTAATCGTAAAGACGGCACTCATATCCGTTTTGACGACAATGCGGCAGTTATCATAGACAATCAAAAGCAACCCAGAGGCACACGTATTTTTGGGCCCGTCGCTCGTGAACTAAGAGAAAAAGACTATATGCGTATCGTTTCTCTTGCTCCCGAAGTACTTTAAGAGGAGGCAGGAAGAATGGCAAATTATAGCGTAAAAAAAGGCGACACAGTCGAAATTTTAGTCGGCGACGAAAAAGAGAAAGGCAAACGTGGCAAAGTGCTTTTAGTATCTTCTAATGGCAAAGTCATAGTTGAAGGTCTTAATATCGTTAAAAGACATACCCGTCCTCGCAAGGCGCAGGAAAAGGGCGGTATCGTAGATAAACCAAGACCAATCGATATCAGTAACGTTAGCGTAGTATGCCCAACTTGCAAAAAAGCCGTAAGAGTAGGACACACCCTATCGGCAGACGGCAAAAAGTTCGTTAGAACTTGCAAGAAATGCGGAGCAATTCTAGACGTTAAACAAGAAAAAGCAACCAAAAAAGCAACCAAAAAGAAAGCAGTTAAAGAACTTAAAGAAGAAATAAACAAGGAGGAATAGTTAAATGGCTGAGAAGAAAGAGCAAGTAAAGAAAGAACAAGTTAAAGAAGCGCCAGCAGCTAAAAAGGCAAAAGAACCCGTAGCTAAAAAAGCGCCCGAGAAACTTGCGCCAAACAGATTGAAGCAATACTATGTAACCAACGTTGTGCCCTCTTTGGTTAAACACTTCAACTATATTAACGTTAACCAAGTCCCAAGACTTGAAAAAATAACCCTTAATTGCGGGTTAGGCGACTGTAAAGACAACACTAAGTCTTTCCAAATCGCAGTTGACGAATTAAAGAGCATTAGCGGACAAAGACCAATTATTACTAAGGCAAAGAAGTCCGTAGCTAACTTTAAAGTAAGAGAAGGCATGAACGTAGGCGCAAAGGTTACGCTTAGAGGTAGAAGAATGTATGAGTTTATGGACAAATTAATGTCTATCGCTCTACCTAGGGTAAGAGACTTTCGTGGTATATCGGACAAATCCTTCGACGGAAGAGGCAACTATACAATGGGCGTAAAAGAGCAACTTATCTTCCCCGAAATAGTTTACGACCAAGTAGAAAAGACTCGTGGTTTTGATATTACATTCGTAACCACAGCAGCAACAGACGAAGAAGCTAAGCAACTGTTGCAACTGATGGGAATGCCTTTTAGGGCGTAAGTGAGGTAACAAATGGCAAGAAAAGCATTAATAAATAAGCAACAAAAACCCGCAAAATTCAGTACCCGTAAATACACAAGATGCACAATATGCGGTAGGCCGCACGCAGTGTTAAGTAAATACGGTATTTGCAGAATATGTTTTAGAAACTTAGCATACAAGGGAGAAATACCCGGTGTTAAGAAAGCTAGCTGGTAAGGAGGAAGAATAATGGTAGTAACTGATACAATCGCTGATATGCTAACAAGAATTCGCAACGCATCAACAGCTAAACATACCGATGTAGAGATTCCTTCATCTAATACCAAAATGGCAATAGCTAAAATATTGCTCGACGAAGGATATATTACTGCGGTAGAAGAAAAGAAAGACAAAATACAAGGCACAATTAAAATAACCTTAAAATATGGTCCTAAGGGCGTAAAAGTTTTTAGCGGACTAAGAAGAATTAGCAAACCCGGACTAAGAGTATATTCTCCGGCAGACCAACTGCCCAAAGTACTTAATGGTCTAGGCATAGCTATCGTTTCTACATCTAAGGGTATTATGACAGACAAAAATGCTCGTGCGCAAAACTTAGGCGGCGAAGTATTAGCGTATGTGTGGTAGGAGGAAGATTAAATGTCAAGAATAGGTAATAAACATATCCCAATACCCGCAGGCGTAGAAGTAAAAATAGCTGGTAGCTTAATTACGGTTAAAGGCCCTAAGGGCGTTCTTTCAAGAGATATCGGCAAAGAAATCGTCTGCAAACAAGACGGTAGTGCGTTAATCTTTACTCGTCCTAACGAAGAAAAAGAAACTCGTGCTAAACACGGCTTGTATAGAGCTTTGGTAAATAATATGGTAGTAGGCGTAACCACTGGTTTTAGTAGAACGCTTGTTACAAACGGTATAGGCTATCGTATCCAAGTAAACGGTAACAAATTAGTGCTTAATATAGGATATTCTCACCCAATCGAAATTATAGCCCCAGCAGGAATTAAGATTGAGTGTCCTAATGCAACCGATATCCTTGTTTCTGGCATTGACAAAGAACTTGTAGGTCAAGTATCTGCCGACATTAAGGCCGAAAGACCAGTTGAACCTTATCATGCGTATGGAATTAGATATAAGGAAGAAGTGGTTGTGCTGAAAGAAGGCAAGAAGACAGGTAAATAGGGGGTAATACAATGATAATCAAAAAAGATAAAAATCAAGATAGAGTAATTCGCCACGAAAGAGTGACCAAAAAAGTCTTTGGTACGTCAGTTTCGCCCCGTCTTAACGTTTACCGTAGCACAAGTTATATTTACGCTCAAATTATCAACGATATTGACGGCGTAACACTATGCTCAGCATCTTCTTTTGCGCAAAAACAAGAGCTAAAAGGTAAAAACAAAGTCGAGCAAGCTAAATTAATCGGCGAGATGATTGGCAAAAAAGCAATCGAACTTGGCATTACCCAAGTTGTGTTTGATAGAGGCGGATACATCTATATCGGCAGAGTTCAAGCATTAGCAGAGGGCGCGCGTAAAGCCGGCTTGAAGTTTTAGGAGGAATAATAATGAGTGAAGTAGAAAATTTAACTAATCAACCAGCCCAAGAAACGACAGAGCAGGCTAAACCGCAAGGTTATAGAGAACGTACTTTTAATAGAGATAAAACCGCTAACCCTAACGACAGACGTGGTGGCAGAAGACCTCAACGTGACGCTAAGGAAGACGACGGCTTAATCAAAAAGACCGTAGCTATCAATCGTGTAACTAAGGTTGTTAAGGGCGGTAGAACTATGCGTTTCTCGGCAGTTGTAGTCGTAGGCGACGGCAACGGCAAGGTTGGTATCGGCACAGGTAAAGCAGGCGAAGTTCCACAAGCAATCGAGAAGGCAACTCAAAGAGCTAAGGCAAGTATGACTTATATAGCTCGTAAAGATACCTCAATACCTCACGAAGCAATAGGTAAATTCGGTCGTGGACACGTTCTACTATTACCAGCTGAAAAAGGAACAGGCGTTATCGCTGGCGGTTCGGTAAGAAACGTACTTGAAGCGGCAGGTATTAAAGATATCCGCACAAAGTCGTATGGCAGTAACACTCCTGTAAACTGCGCTAAGGCAACGATGGAAGGCTTAATGATGCTCCGCACAGCCGAGCAAATTGCAGCTATTCGTGGCAAGCGTGTAGAAGAGCTATAAAAAGGGGGATAACATCTAATGGCTATAACAGATAAAAAAGAGCCTTTGTATATTAACGGTAAATATGTGGTTACATCAACAGAGCCTTTGCACAACGCTAACTTTCAAAAAGGCGAATGCCCTTACACAATTACAGACAAAAAAGTAAGAGTAACCCTTATTAAAAGCACAGTCGCTTGTTTAAAAGGTCAAATTGCCACAGTTGAGGCGCTAGGCTTACACAAGATTAGACAAAGCAAAATATTTAACAACAGCGAAGCACTGCAAGGTATGTTATTTAAAGTAAGACACCTAGTGCAAGTTGACGAGATTTAAGGAGGCAGATATGAGAATACACACTATTTCCCCAGCCGAAGGTTCTAACAAGCAACCTAGAAGATTGGGTAGAGGTATAGGAAGCGGCCTCGGCAAAACAAGCGGTAAAGGACACAAGGGTCAGTGGGCTCGTAGCGGTGGCGGAGTTCGTCCCGGCTTTGAGGGCGGACAAACTCCTATCGCTAGAAGACTACCTAAACGTGGTTTTAACAACAAGACCTTTACAATGGACTACACCGTAATTAACGTAAGCGATTTGCAAAATTTTGACGACAACGCAGTAGTCACGATTGAATTGCTTGAAGAAATGAGAATAATCAATATCAAACATAACGCAGGACTTAAAATTTTAGGCAACGGCGAGTTAACAAAAAAGTTGACTGTTCAAGCTAATAAATTTTCTACCGTAGCTAAACAAAAAATTGAAAGCATAGGTGGGACTGTCGAGGTAATTGCATAATGTTTGAAACGATTAAAAACGCCTTTAAGGTCAAAGAAGTACGCAACAAAATCCTTATGACAATTTTGTTTGTATTTATTTACAGGCTAGGTTGTTTTATACCGATTCCCGGACTTGACATCTACGGCAACATCGACTTAGGCGACAGCTACAACCTTCTTAGCATTATGAACGCTATTACAGGTTCGGCTCTTGCTCAGGGTACGTTGTTTGCGATAGGTATCGGTCCGTATATCAACGCTTCAATTATAATGCAACTATTAACAGTAGCAATTCCGGCGCTAGAAAGAATGTCAAAAGAAGGCGAGGACGGCAAGAAAAAGATAGAGAAGATTACCCGTTGGGTAACCCTTGTTCTTGCAATCGTCAACGCAGTTGGCATTTTGTTAGCGTTTAAGAACCAATCTGCAAGCATACTCAACGTCAATATGATAAGCGCACAAATTACCCTACCTGTTTGGTTGTTATTTGTCTACGCTACCATTATGTTAGTAGGCGGAAGTATGATATGTATGTGGATAGGCGAGAGAATTACCGAATACGGCGTTTCAAACGGTATTTCAATGCTAATCTTCGTAGGTATTCTTTCAACCGCAGGTTCAAGCTTACTTAACAGCTTTAAGCTAATAGGCGACAATGGTTGGAATCCGGTCGGCTGGGAGCTAATGGGGTTCTTAATCGTAGTAGTTGCAATATTTGGTTTCATTACTTGGGTTGACGGCGCTGAAAGAAAAATTAACGTTCAATACGCTAAACAAATCAAAGGCAACAAGATGTACGGTGGTCAATCGACCTATATACCCGTTAAAGTAAATGCTTCGGGCGTATTACCGTTAATCTTCGCTTTTGCAATTATGTCTTTCCCATCAATGCTAATTAGCACTTTTTGGTCAACGACCGACTTTGCTACTTGGTGGTCTAAGTATATGACTAACGCAGGCGGATATTGGGTTGGCACAACAGTTTATACGGTGTTACTAGCTGTATTTATATTTGTGTTCAGCTATTTCTATTCGCAAATACAATTTAACCCTATCGAAATCAGCAAGAATTTGCAACAAAACGGCGGTTTTGTACCCGGTATTAGACCGGGCAGAGAAACAAGCGAATATCTAGCAAGAGTCGTATCCCGCATAACTTTATGGGGAGCTGTATTCCTTGCCTTTATCGCTCTTGTACCTAACTTAATCTTTGGTTTAGTTACTACAAACAGCCAGTTGCTCAACGCTTTCTCGGCGACGGGAATGTTGATTATAGTAAGCGTCGCATTGGAATTTGACAAGTCGCTAGAAAATCAAATTATGATGAGACACTATAAAGGGTTCTTAAAATGAGATTAATATTGCTGGGCGCTCCGGGAAGTGGCAAAGGGACGCAGGCGACTAAACTGTCGGCAAAACTTGGTATTCCTCAAATTTCTACCGGCGACATATTTAGAAAGAATATCAAAGAGCATACTGCATTAGGGCTTAAAGTCCAACAGACAGTAGACAGTGGCGGGCTTGTCGACGATGACCTTGTAATACAAATGGTAATAGACCGCTTAAATCAGCCTGACGCTATAAACGGTTACATCTTAGACGGGTTTCCTCGTTCAATTCCACAAGCTATTGCCCTTGACCAATCAGTTAAGATTGACTATGTGCTTAATTTAAGTATAGACAAACAAATAGTCATTAACCGTATGGCAAGTAGGCGAACGTGCAGTTCTTGCGGTAGCGTATATAATGCAAATGATTTAAGAACTGAAATATGCAATAAATGCGGTGGACAGCTCATTACTCGTTTAGACGACAAACCCGAGTCGGTTACTCACCGTTTGGAAGTGTATGAGCAAACCACTAGACCTATGATAGACTACTACTCGGCGCTTGACAGACTATATAATATCAATGCTAACGCCACACCTGAGCAAGTGTTTAGCGATATAATGTTGGTGCTGGGTAAATGATTTATATAAAAAGCAAATTAGAAATAGAATTAATGCGCAAGGCAAACATACTTGTAAGAGATACTCTCAATATGCTTCTTGACAATACTGCCGAGGGTATGACGACTTATCAACTTGACAAGCTAGCCTACGAATACATTATCTCAAAGGGCGGAGTTCCGTCGTTTCTACACTTTCAAGGTTTCCCTGCTTCTATATGCGTGTCAATCAACGACGAGGTTGTTCACGGTATTCCTAGCAAAAAAAGACGCTTGCAAGAAGGCGATATTGTTAGTTATGACTGCGGAGTAATTCTTCAAGGTTGGCAGGGCGATGCGGCAAGGACGATTGGAGTCGGCAAAATTTCCAAAGAATGTCAACAGCTAATTGACGTTACCAAACAAAGTTTTTTCGAAGGTATGAAAGTAATCAAACCTTCGGCAAGACTAGGCGACTTAGGTCACGCAATACAAACTTATGTCGAGCAATTTGGCTATGGCGTAGTTAGAGATTTATGCGGACACGGTATTGGTAGAGATATGCACGAAGACCCAAACATTCCAAACTTTGGTATGGCAGGCAAAGGGCTAAGACTCGCTAGCGGTATGGTAATAGCAGTTGAGCCTATGGTAAATATGGGCACTCACAAGGTAATGACCTTACCAGACGGTTGGACAGTAAAGACGCTCGATGGTATGCCAAGCGCACACTACGAAAATACTTTGGCAATAACCGATGACGGCGTAGATATACTGTCACTTTAATAAAAAAAGGATAATATGGACGACCATTTACGAATAGGTTGCGTTGTTTATTCCAAGATGGGTAGGGATAGCGGTAAATACTATATGGTAGTTAGCCTAGCCGACCAATACGCTTATATAGCCGATGGCAACCTTAGAAAATTAAAAAATCCTAAAAAGAAAAATATAAAACACATCAAAGATAGCGGTATTGTTTTAGAAACAATCGCCGAGAAATTAATTTCCGGCAAAAAAGTATTCGATACCGAACTTAGTAGCGCCATAAGAGAGCTTAATTCTAATAACGGAGGTAACTAATGTCAAAGGACGATTGCATTGAAGTAGAAGGCGTGGTCGTAGAAGCTTTGCGAAACGCGACTTTTGTAGTCAAACTTAGCAACAATCACATAATTAATGCCTACATCTCAGGCAAATTGAGAATGCACTATATCAAAATTCTGCCCGGAGATACCGTAAAAATTGAAATGAGTCCCTATGATTTGACAAAAGGGCGCATCGTATGGAGAGGCAAACCTAACAACCCAACAAACAATTAAGAAGGAGAGAAAAACAATGAAAGTAAGACCATCTGTAAAGAAAATTTGCGACAAATGTAAAATTATTAAGAGAGACGGCAAAGTTATGGTTATTTGCTCTAATCCCAAACACAAACAAAGACAAGGCTAGTAAAAATAATCTGGCGACGAGGTAATTAGTTACATTCCAATTAAACTAATCGCCTAAGTTGCCGTATATATATCAAATATAATAACATAAGGAGAATATTAAATGGCTCGTATTTCCGGCGTAGATTTACCCAGAGAAAAACGCATAGAGATAGGTCTAACCTATATTTTTGGTATAGGTCAACCTACCGCTGACAAAATATTAGCAGAAACTGGGGTTAGCCCCGATGTTCGTGTTAAAGATTTGTCCGAAGGCGATGTTTCTAAGCTAAGAGAGTACATCGAGAAACATCTGCACGTAGAAGGCGACTTACGTAGAGAAGTTGCTCAAAACATAAAACTAATGAAGGACATTGGCTCATACAGAGGCGTTCGTCACAGAAAAGGACTACCTGTAAGAGGTCAAAACACTAAACAAAATGCTCGCACAAGAAAAGGACCTAAGCGTACCGTTTCTCGTGGTAAAAAAGCAGTAGAAAAGTAGGAGGAATAAACTATGGCAGTAAAGAAATCAACCAAGAAAAAGAAAGATTTTAGACGAGTTGAAAAAGGTGCCGTTCATATTCACGCCTCCTTTAACAACACGTTAGTAACCGTAACCGACGCAAATGGTAATGCGCTTAGTCAAAGTTCGTCTGGCAGTTTAGGTTTTAGAGGCAGTAAGAAAAGCACAGCTTTCGCAGCTCAACAAGCAGCAGAAACAGCCGTAGGCAAAGCCAAAGAATATGGACTACAAAGCGTTGAGGTATATATCAAAGGACCCGGTCAAGGCAGAGAATCTGCAATTAGAGCGTTACAAACAGCAGGACTACAAGTAACCCTAATCAAAGACGTTTCCCCAATACCTCACAATGGTTGCCGTCCACCAAAACGTAGAAGAATATAAAAGGAGAATTAGAATATGGCAAGATATACAGGCGCAGACTGTCGCCAATGCAGAAGAGAGAAAGTTAAGCTATTCTTAAAAGGCGATAGATGCTTTTCTAGCAAATGCGCATTAACCCGTAGGGCTAAACTTCCCGGTCAACACTGGAATACCCGTAAGAAGATTACCGAATACGGTATGCAATTAAGAGAAAAACAAAAGACTAAGAGAATTTATGGGCTTCAAGAAAGACAGTTTCACGGTTACTACGAAAAAGCCGAAACTATGCGTGGCGTTACCGGTACAAATATGTTGGTTATGCTTGAAAAAAGGCTAGATAACATTATTTATCGTATGGGTATTGGCGCATCTCGTTCGCAAGCTCGTCAATTAGTCACACACGGACATATTACTATCAACGGCGCTCCCGTTAATATACCATCATACTCGGTTAAAGCAGGCGATGTTATTGCTATTAAAGAGAACAAAGCAAATATCCCTTACTTTGTAGAGTTAAAGCAAATGAAATCTGCCGTATTGCCCAAATGGTTAGAGTTTAACAATTCTACCTTAGTAGGCAAAATGCTTGCAGAGCCAACTCGTGAAGACATCGATCCAAGTTTCCAAGAACATATGATTGTCGAGTTATACTCCAAGTAGCATTTACCCTAAGAGTTTGTGGTTGCTCTTTTGTACGCAAAATCACAAAAAATTTAATAAAAGGAGATTGTTTTGCTTATGATGGAAATAGAAAAACCAAAAATTGTTGTTAAAGAATCCCCAGACGCCAGCTCGATAACTGTTGTTGTCGAACCGCTGGAAAGAGGTTTTGGAATAACACTAGGCAATGCTCTTCGCAGGGTATTACTATCGGCGCTTCCGGGCGTAGCAGTAGTAGGGGTAAAGATTGACGGTGTAGAACACGAATTTAGTACGGTAAATGGAGTAAAAGAAGACGTTACCGAAATAATACTCAACCTTAAATGTCTGTGCCTTAAATCAATCAATACAGATAAGGCATTTAGAACAACAATCGGTATCCATAAAAAAGGTCCTTGCGAGGTTTACGCAGGCGATATAGAAACAGACGCCGAATTAGAAATTCTCAACCCCGACCTACCAATATGCACGATAGACGAGGGCGCAGAACTTAACGCCGAACTATTTGTCGCAAGAGGCAGAGGCTATGTTTCGGCAGAACGCAACAAAGAAATAAATAGAGAACTTAACATAGTACACCCCATAGGGTTTATTCCAACAGACTCAATTTATTCCCCAGTTGTAAAAGTTAATTATAACGTTGAACCTGCAAGAGTAGGGCATAATATAGGCTTTGACAAACTTACATTAGAGTGTGAGACCAACAAAGCATTTACAGGCAGAGAGATTATCTCTCTTGCGGCAAGACTGCTAGGCGAATATATTTCAATGTTTAGCGAGCTTGCAGATAGCCTAAACGGTATAGGCGATATTTTGGTCGACGGTGGCACAGATGTCAAGAAGAAAGTCTTAGATATGAGCGTGGACGATATGGATTTATCGGTTAGAAGCTTCAACTGCTTAAAGCGCGCAGGTATCCAAACCGTAGAAGACCTAACAAAACGTAGTGAAGACGATATGCTAAAAGTGAGAAACTTGGGAAGAAAGTCGCTTGATGAGGTAATTGCCAAACTTGAAAGTTACGGCTTATGCCTTAGAAGCAAAGATGACTAATAGTAAACAGGAGGCTAAATTACAATGGCATTACAAAGAAAATTATCCAGAGCAACAGACCAAAGAAGAGCAATTTTGAGAAATCAAACCTCTTATTTACTTTGGTACGGCAAACTTGAAACAACCTACGCTCGTGCAAAAGAGGTTGCTAGACTTGCGGAAAAATATATCACTTTGGCTATCAATACTTACAAAAACACTTTGGAAGTAGAAAAACCAATAGTGGTTAAGGGCGTGAAAAGCACAAAAGTAACGCTCAACGACGGTCCTAAGAAATTAGTTGCAAGAAGAAGGCTTATGGCTAACCTATACGATATTTTAGAAACTAAGGGCGACAAAGAGAGCCGTTCAGCTTATAAAATTCGTACCTCAGATGTTCGTCACCCTCTAATTGAAAAAATCTTTAACGACTACGCTCCTCGCTTTGACAAGAAGATTGAAGGCGTAATTAAGGGCGGATATACAACAATTTATAAACTTGGACCAAGACGTGGCGATGCGGCAGAAATGGCGATAGTAGAAATCATTAAGTAATTTTAATATTTTTAGTACTAAAAAATAACAATCCTTTAAGGGTTGTTATTTTTTTATATAGTTTTGCAATAATTGTCAATAATAACATATAGTTTTACAAAAATTTGCAAGTAGTAAAGATTATATCAGTGTAAAATAATGCGCATATCAACAGTATAGCCTAGACTTTACTCCATTAAATAGATTAGAATTGATAATTTGTCAATAATCAAAGTCAAATACAAGCAAATTTGCTAACATTAATTGATTATTACAACTATTTATGTTATAATTTTGAAATGTTAAGCAACACAATTACGTATTTAATAGTAGGGTTAGGCAACCCCGACAAGCAGTATCAACAAACCTTTCATAATATTGGGTTTATGTGCGTCGACGCTTATGCAAAAAAACTGGGTATTGAGTTTAGTAAAGGCGAATGTAGGGCGATTACAGCGTCTATCAAATCGGGTTCGACAAAAATTATTATAGCTAAACCAATTACGTATATGAACCTTTCGGGCGAAGCGATAAGGGAACTTGTAAATAAATATAAGATTGAGCAAGATAAATTACTGGTAGTTTACGACGACGTAGATATTCCTCTTGCGAGCGTTAGAATACGCTGTAAGGGTAGCGGAGGCACTCATAACGGTATGAAGAACGTAGTAGCCTGTCTTAATACGCAGGACATCTACCGCATACGAGTGGGAATAGGGCAAACTCACGAGGGCGAACTATTTGACTATGTATTGTCAAAAATTAGCAAAGCCGACCTAAAACTTCTTGACCAAGCGATTACTTCGGTAGTTTCGGCGTTAGAATTTTTTTGTTCGGGACAGCAAATTGACAAAGTAATGTTGCAGTTTAATCATATAAACGACACGTTATAAACTAATTTACAGTTATTTTAATATAGTTTTAATATTATAAAAAATTATAATGTTTTAGCTTTTTGTAGAGCGGTTTTAGCTTTAACATCTATTTTACATTTGACTGTCAGCAACAATTTATATAAATAAGGAAAACTTAGTTTACTAAATTTTCCACAAATATATGGCAAAATATTATTTAACCGATTATCCTCAATACGCAAAACTTTACCACCGTAATAATAAATATATTACGGCTTTTGGCTTGCAACAAAGCGAGCGAATTTTTATTGTATCAGGGCTAGATTGCCCTATTCTCTATATTGCTAGCGACTATATTTCAGCCCAAGAAACAGTGCGTCAATTAACCGAATTAGGCAAAAACACCGTTTATCTTCCCTTTAAAGACGAAGTTTTTTTGCATCGAAGAAGTATAACTAACGCCTATGATTTTGAGCTTAGCAAGGCTCTTTATCAAATATATTGCGGTGTTGACGTAGTCGTTACTTCGGCGGAAACGCTATGTAGCCCTTTGCCCTATAAGGAAATATTTTCAAATTCGTTTACTCTTAGCAAAGGCGATGTTTTAGACGTTTCTAATTTTGCAAAAACTTTAACCGAGCTTGGTTATGTTAAAGTTGTCGAGGTAACTTCAAGAGGGGAATTTGCTCAACGTGGCGATATCTTTGATATTTTTTCGCCTTCGTTTTCTCAGCCAATAAGAATTTCCGCCGACTATGATAACATTGAAAGCATTAGAAATATCAAACCCGATTTAAGTAGCGGAGAACATATTGACAGCATTTCCTTGTATCCGCTAGTAAATAAGGTTGAGTGGCAGTATGTCGAGCAAGCTCAAAAAGAGGCAAACGAACAAAGATTAGTTCTTTCATCTCGGCAAAGAATTAACGATATTTTAGACGAAATTCGTTTGTCGCAATTTAGCGACTGGTTATTCTGTTACGCTCCGCATAGTCGTCTTTGCGATTATTTAGCCCCAAATACTTTGATTATGTGGGAAGAACCTAAGCTAATCGAGCAACGAATCGACAGGCTTTACGTTGACAGTTCGACTCGTACCGACCAACTAATTAAGTCGGGCGAGATACTTCCTCAGCATAGAAATCTGCTTTACGACAAGCAAGAAATTTTTACAAATTACTCAAATTTTGACCAAGTCGCTCTCCAACAGCTTAATTATTCGGTGTCGTTTTTTAACTCGCAAGAGTCTATAAGCTACGCTTCTTCGCCATTATTTAACTATCAATACAATATAAAACAGCTTGTTTTTGACTACGAACAATGGGAAAAAATGGGCTATCACGTTCTTATTTTTACTCGTGACGAGCAAGATTGCAAACGTGTGCAAGGGCAACTTTCTCAGCTAGGGTTAAGTTGCGTTGCAAGTCCTTCTGCCCGCTGTGACACAAATAAAGCCCTTATATTGCCATATATAATTGAGAAAGGTTATATCTCTCATTCTAATGCGCTTGTAATCATAGGTATTAGAGATTTAGGCGGTAGGGTGGAAAAGAAGAAAGTAGAGACTTCTAGCAAGCGTGCCTTAGTCAATATTGTACCCGGCGACTACGTTGTTCACGAGCTACACGGCATAGGTCGTTGCGAAGGAATTACTTCGCTTAGCGGTAGTTGGGGCGTAAAAGATTTTATACTTGTAACCTATAAAAATAACGACAAACTCTATGTCCCGGTAGATAGCGCCTCGCTACTTTCACGCTTTTCGGGTAGCCAAAAGATGCCGACTTTATCGCAAATAGGCGGTAAAGATTTTGAAAAAGTTAAGGCAAGCGTAAAGAAATCTATTAAATTAATGTCGATAGATTTGCTCAAACTTTACGCTCAAAGGGAGAACAAGCGTGGCTTTACCTACAATATCGACAGCTATTTGGCTAACGCTTTCGATTCGAGTTTTCCTTATGTTTTAACTGCCGACCAAGCCCAAAGCATAAGCGACATTGACAAAGATTTAACTACAAATAAAATAATGGATAGACTTCTTGTAGGCGACGTAGGATATGGAAAAACCGAAGTGGCTTTGCGTACGGCGTTTAAGGTAATTACTAATAGTTACCAAGTAGCTTTGCTTGCGCCAACTACCATTCTTGCCGAGCAACATTACGAAACTGCAAAACAACGAATGGAAGCTTTTGGCATTAAAGTTGCTTGCCTCAATAGATTTAGGACGGCAAAAGAGCAAAAAGATATTTTGTCAAGGCTTGCAAAAGGCGAAATAGATTTGCTTATCGGCACGCACAGACTACTTAGCAAGGACGTTTGTTTTAATAAATTAAGTATGCTAATTCTTGACGAAGAACAACGTTTTGGCGTAGAACATAAAGAGAAGATTAAAGAGCTAAAAACCAACATAGACGTTTTGACCCTTTCGGCAACCCCAATACCCCGCACTCTTTATATGGCTATGTCGGGTATTAGAGATATCTCGGTAATTAACACTGCCCCCTCTAAACGTATAGCCATAGAAACTTTTGTCGTCGAAGAAAATTTTAGTTTAATTCGTGAGATTATACTTAGAGAGATTATGCGAGAAGGGCAAGTTTTTCTTGTCTATAACAAAGTCGAAAGTATCGAAGCGTTTACTGCTCGTATTAGGGAACTTGTGCCTGAGGCAACAATTACCTTTGCGCACGGTCAAATGGACTCTAATATACTTGAAAGTAGCATATATAATTTTGCAAAAGGCAATACAAACGTTCTTATAGCCACAACAATAATTGAAAATGGCATAGATATGCCTAACGCTAACACTTTAATTGTCTACGACGCAGATAGGCTGGGACTTGCTCAACTCTATCAACTTAGAGGTAGGGTTGGACGAAGCGATAGACTTGCGTACGCATATTTTGTATATAAGAAAGATAAAATTCTTTCTCACGACGCCTATGCAAGGCTAACTTCGATTATGGAATATAATCAACTGGGTAGCGGTTTTAAAATAGCTATGCGGGATTTGGAAATTCGAGGAGCGGGCAACATCTTAGGCGCAGAACAACACGGTTTTATGCAAAAAGTAGGTTACGATATGTACACCAGACTTCTTAAAGAGGCGGTTGGCGAACTTAAAGGACAGAATTATAAGACTGAAATAATTACAACGCTAGATAGCGACATCAACGCCTATGCGCCACAAGAATATATCGCTTCGCCGGAATATCGTATGGACTTTTATCAAAAAGCTTCGTCGGCAACTTCAATTCAAGATGTCGAAGAAATTTTAATAGAAATAACCGAAATTTACGGTAAACCGCCTAGCGAGGTATTAAATTTACTTAAAATAGTTACAATTAAACTACTCGCTAATAAAGCAGGCATAGACCATGTAACTATTAAAGATACTTCCGCATTATTGCAGTTTTCAAGCAAAGACAGCTTGTTTAATAGTAAAGTTTTTAAGGCGCTTGACGAAAATAAAGACAAAGCCACAATTAGCGCCAAAAAATTTGAAATTACGTTTAGCGAAAAAAGCTCTAAGGTTCAATTTATCAACGATTTAGTAACTTTTTTGGCAAACCTTGCTAAGTAAAGCAACATTATTTATAAAAACAATTGCTTTTTGCTAATTTTTTTAGTATAATCAATTAGTATAAGTATTCGTACAACTAGGAGATAGAAATGACAAAAATCAAATTTGTAAGTTTAATACTTGCGCTATTACTAACAGTTAGCGCATTGAGCGGTTGTGTCTTAATCAAAGAAGACGCTTTTGCTATGAACAACGACGTAGCCTTTAAGGTAGGCGGCGAACCTGTTACCGTTGGTAGTTTTAACCTTGTATTTAACAATCTTTACAGTCAATATCAACAATATATTCAAGCCGGCTATTATACTGTCGAACAAGTTTTTCAATTAGCGGTTTCTCAACTTGTATCAACGCAGGCTATTATTAGCAATTATAAGAAAGACCTTACGACTAAGACTTATGAACACGACTTTGTTTCTTTCTATAACGCTAAATATTTGACCAAAGAGGAGATGGAGTACATTTTAACTTTGACCAAATATTCAACTTATATAGCTATGGACGAAACAATCAACCAAGTTCTTGCCAAAGACCACACCTTCATTAAAGAAGAAGAGAAGACCAACCGAGAAGACGAAATATTCGAGATTATCGAGTCGCTAAGTCAACAGACTCATAATACTATGCCTTCGCTTAAAGCTATCAAAGAGTATTTTTCTAAGGGCGAACAAAATTATACGGCAGACCTTAATTATGAAGAATATGACTCAAACTTTGTATTTAGCGATTTATCTAATCCTAGGTTACTTGCGCTAGTTGAAGAACTAAACCAAAAACTTGATAAGACCGTAGAAAGCTATAAACCGATTACCGCCCAAGAATACATTAGCGCTCAAAGAAAGGCTCTAACAAATCTTAGAAATACAATCGACTCTAACTATGGCGCATCAATGGACCAATTTGTCAATAGACAAATTAACGAAACAATTACAAGCGTGTTAGCTACTAAGATTCAACAAGCTTATTGCTATAACAAAATAGAAGCCGACAAGGCAGTTCTTCTTAAAGATATAAATAACTACTGGAATACTAAGAAAGACACTGTAACGCAAGAGTATTTGACCAATCCTGACGCATATATTACAGCTATCGAAGGGTTAAGCGAAAAGACTTTTGTATACGATACGGCTAGTAAATATAACTATATTTATGTTAAGAATTTACTAATACCTTTCTCGGCGACTCAATCTGCCGAAATTAAGAAATATCAAACCGAAGTAGACGCTTTGGCAATTCAAGCAGGCGAAACAAAAGAACAATTTGAGGCTCGCAAAGACCAAGCTAAGGCAGAATTTAAATTGTATCTCAACCAACTCGCCGAACAAATTTATGCAAAAGACTTTTTAACCAAAGATAAAGACGCCCAAGACCAAAAGTTCTTTATTTACGACAAAGCCACCGACAAACTAATAATCGACGAAGAGTCAAATTTATTTAAGGGCTTTACCGACGATAAAACTATTGTTAAAGGACTTAATCAACTTGCAAGCCCCAAAGATTTCTTAGATTTAATGTATCGCTACAATACCGACGCCGGTCAACATAGAGCAAAGTACGACTACGTAGTTAACGTTACGGATAAAGACAAACTCCCCGAGGGCTATAAAGCTAAGTGGGTAGAAGAATTTGTCGAGGGCGCTAAGGACGTTTACGCTAAGGGCATAGGCAATTATTCGGTTGTAGTAAGTAATTATGGCGTGCATATAATTTACTATACCGCCGATGTTACACCCGACCAAGCTCACTTTACCGAAACCAAAATTTACAATACTTCAACGCTAGAATACCGCGCGTATAAGGCTTACTACGAGTCAGTTTCAAATACGTTACTTCAAGACTTAACTCGTAAAACTAACAAAGGCATCGAAATTGACCTCTACTCGTATATGAAGAAAATTGTAAAACAAAACGGCTTTAAAATGCCTGTATTTTAATCAATAATTATCAAAAGACTTGTTAGTTTTAACAAGTCTTTTCTATTGCAAATTTTTATCAAATTCTTGCGCTTTTGTACAATCAATTAACTTAATTAGCTGAAACGAGTATGTAAGTTTGTTTGAAAATGTAATCGCAATTAGCTGAGGCGAATTGCAAGTTTGTTTTAAGAAAAGTAAGATTAATTAATGGAGGCGAATATGTTTAAGTTTATTTTAAGAAAAGTAAGCCCAATACCTAAATTTGATAGTTTTAATACCTATCTTTTTGTTGGTCCTCATCCAGACGATATTGAAGTTGGTTGCGCCGCTAGCGTAGCAAAACTTGTAGCGCAGGGCAAAAAAGTATATTTTTTAATAGCTACCGATGGCAGAGTTGGCAGTAACGACGCAAATATTAGCCAAGAACAGCTTGTAGAAATTAGACAAAACGAAGCTAAAAATTCGGCAAAGTTTTTAGGCGTTACCGATATAATTTTTTTGCCATTTCACGACGGAGGCGAATATCAAGAAAAAGATATGCGTAAAAGTATTGCCGAGCAAATTGTGTTGATTAAGCCCGATATTGTCTTAACCACCGACTACACCGTAGCTAGCGAGTGTCACCCCGACCACATATTAGTAGGGCAAGCAACTTCTCACGCAGTTTGCGCTTATTCCAACTGGACAAAACTTATGCAATACACAAATGTAAATCAAACATTCCAACCAAAAATGTTAGGTTTTTATTTCACAGCTCGTCCTAACTGTTATTTTAACGTAACTTCGACTTTTGATAAGCTCGACAAGTCCTTACATTTTTTCAAATCGCAGTTTTCCAACCAAGATTTAGAGATGTTTAACAAGTATCATAAACTTAGGGCTATTCGCTTTGGTCTAAGGCGATGTTGCGCAAAGTGCGACGGTTATAGATTGTTGCCCTTTCTTCAACAGCATTGTTTCCCCGAGGCAGACGAACTTTAATTTTTAATAGATATTTAGTAAATAAATTACCCCCCTTTGCTCACACACTAATAGCAAAGGGGGTTTTTTATGTTTGTAAAAGAAAAAATAAATATGGGTTTATACTTAGCCTTCCAACATAAACTACTATTATGAACAAAAGTGTAAATCTAATCTCGACAAAGAAACCAAACAATTTTGTAACCGGCGCTTTGATAATTAGTATCGGGGGGCTTGTTGCTAAATTTTTAGGAGCTATTTACCGTATACCCCTTACTAATTTAGTTGGAAGTTACGGTATGGGGCTGTATCAACTAGTTTTTCCGCCCTATATTTTGATAATGATTTTAGCCTCTTTTGGAATACCCTCGGCGCTTTCTAAGTTGCTTGCCGAGTGCTATCAACTAGGGGACTATAAGCAATCTCAAATATTATTTAAACGAGCCTTTATGTTTTTGCTAACTACGGGTTCGTTAGGCTCGATTCTTTTATTTTGTCTTGCCCCCTTGCTTGCAAGTTGGCAACAAACGCCCGAAATAACCTTAGCGTATAGGATAGCAAGTCCGGCTATACTTTTTGTATGTCTTACCGGCGCTTTTAAGGGATACTTTCAAGGCAATATGAAGATGATGCCTATTTCACTTACTCAGGTTGCCGAACAAATAGTTAAATTGTTGTTTGGACTAGGTTTTGCAGTGTTATTTTTGCCCGACATAGTAAGGGCGGTAAACGGGGCGGTAATTGCAATTACAGTTTCGGAATTTGCCAGTTTTATAATAATGTCTATTACCTATTTCCGTTACGATAAGAAATTAGCTCATAGCAACAATATACAAACAGACGATAGCCTATCTAAAATATTTACGCTGGCTCTACCTATTGTAATGGGTAGTTTTATTATGCAGATGAGTCAACTTGTCGATAGCATTATGGTAGTCAACTTAGTAAACGCTCCTAACGCAACTTCTTTGTATGGGCTATGGACAGGGCCGGTAAATTCCTTGCTAGGTTTTCCAATCGCTCTTTCGGCCGGCGTTGCGGTTTCTGCCTTGCCTTCAATTACAAGAACAGCGGTTGGCAAAAATAGGCAACATCTTATTTCAAAGTATAATTCGGCTTTCAAACTTACTATTCTTGTAGCTTTGCCTTCTGCGCTAGGACTTATGGTGCTATCTAAACCAATTATTAGCTTGCTCTACGCATCTTTGCCGTTAGAAGAAATTGAGATTGCCTCTAAACTACTGATGTATTCGGGGCTGTCGATACTATTCTTGTCGCTTGTTCAAACTATGACGGCAACGCTTCAAGCCCTCTCTAAGCCCTATGTCGCCGTGGTTATTGTTGTGGGAGCGGTAGCTATTAAATTGATTGTCAACTACATTTTGTTGCCCCTTAAAAACGTAGATATTTACGGAGCTGCCCTCTCCGAAACTTTTTGCTATCTTTTTGCTTGTATTTGTGGTATAATTTATCTTAAAGTTAGGTCAAATTTGAGTATAGACATAGTTAATTCTTTGCTCAAACCCATAGCTTGCAACGCCATAATGCTAACCGGCTTACTTGTAATTACAACTTTTGCAACGGACTTTGTCGCAACGATAACAGGCACGTTAGTAAGCATTTTACTTTGCATTGTTATATACGTAGCTAGCGCATTTGCGCTTAAAGTTTTTACAAAAGAAGAACTTGACCTTGCCAAATTTAACAAGAAGGATAAAGCAAATGACAACATTAGAAACACAAAAACAGTTTTTGAAGGACAAAAAAAGTTATAACTTTGACGATTTACTTTTAATAGTTCAAATTTTACGCAGTCCAAACGGTTGTCCGTGGGATAAAGTTCAAACTCACCAAAGCTTGCGGGCTAATTGTATCGAAGAGGCTTACGAACTTGTCGACGCAATTAACAAAAACGACTCGTCTTCAATTAAAGAGGAGCTAGGCGATTTACTTCTTCAATGCGCTTTGCATTCTCAAATAGCAAGCGAAAACAACGAATTTAACTTCAACGATGTTTGCGCTACCCTTTGCAACAAATTAATTAGCCGTCATTCCCACGTTTTTGGACAAGACTGCGCCGATAGCGAAAGTTCGGCTCTTGACGTTTGGAATAAAAACAAACTTATCGAACACAGTTACTCTACTTACGCTCAGCATCTTAAACAAGTGCCTTTGACTACGCCATCGCTTATGCGAGCCTACAAAGTGCAAAGTCGGGCTAGCAAGGTTGGGTTAGATTTTTCTAACGTTAACCAGGCTATTTCTAAGGTTAAAGAGGAACTTGCCGAAGTAATCGACGCCGATACGCTTCAACGTGAAGAAGAATTAGGCGACTTGCTCTTTGCGGTTGTAAACGTATTTAGGTTTTTTAAGACTGACCCCGAAGTTGCGTTGGGCAAGGCGATTGATAAATTTATAAATAGATTTTCCTATATCGAACAGACGCTTGCTGGTAACGACAAATCATTTGCGCAGGTATCGGCTGAGGAGTTAGACGTACTTTGGAATGAGGCAAAACACAAATGAGCGTTACCGACCTACTAACTTCTAATGTAATTCTAGCCCCGCTTGCAGGCTACACCGACGCTCCGTTTAGGTTTCTTGCTCACAAATACGGCGCAGGTCTTACTACTACCGAGATGGTTTCGGCTAAGGCGTTGTCGCTTAACCCTAAAAATATCGCCCACGAACTTCTCTATTGTCTTGATGGTTCGGGCGTTAAGTGCGTTCAACTATTTGGTAGCGAGGTAGAAGTATTTAGGCAAGTAGCCAGTAGCGAGTTACTTTCTAGCTTTGACATTATAGACATCAATATGGGCTGTCCCGTTAGAAAAATTGTAAGTAACGGCGAAGGTAGCGCACTAATTAATAATTTTTTGCTTGCAAGTCAAATAATCAAGGCGGTTAAGTCAAGCGGTAAATATGTTAGCGTTAAATTTAGGCTAGGTATTACCGACAATTCACGTTGCGTTGACTTTGCAAAAAATTGCGTCGATAGCGGAGCGGATATGCTAACCGTTCACGGTCGCACGCAAAAACAAATGTATTCCGGAAAAGCCGACTGGGATAGCATTGGCAAAATTTGTAACGCCGTAGACGCCCCTGTATTTGGAAATGGCGACGTTTCTACTAGACAAGACTATTTAACCTTGCAAGGTCTAGGCTGTTATGGCGTTGCGGTTGGAAGGGGAGCGCTTGGTAGGCCTTATATTTTTTCACAAATATTAAATATTCCTTATCAATATGATATTTATTCTACAATTAATTTTCATATCGACAAACTAAAAGAACTTTTACCCGACAAGGTCGTAGCTAACGAAATGAAAAAACACGTTTTTCACTACATAAAAGGCATTACCGGAAACAAACAAGTAGTGACAAAAATTATGCAGTTTGAAGATACGCAAAGTATCAAAAATGCTCTATATTCTTTTTTATTTCCCATCGTTTGACATTTAGGTTTAAATTCGTTATAATTAATAATAAAATAAAGCTAAAATGTTAGTTTATGTTTTGCATAGGCTAACAAACGTATAATGATTAATAGGAGAATATAAGTATGAAAAAGAGCATAAAAGATTGTGAAGTCAACGGCAAAAAATGTCTTGTAAGAGTAGACTTTAACGTTCCGTTAGACGAGTCTGGCAACATTACAAGCGACAACCGCATAGTAGAAACTTTGCCAACAATTAAGTATTTAATAGAAAATAACGCTAAAATTATACTTATGTCCCACTTAGGCAGACCAAAGGGCAAGGTTAATTTAAGTTTTTCGCTCTTGCCGGTAGCCAAACGCCTTGCCGAACTACTTGGGCAACAAGTATTATTTTCCAGTAACTGTATCGGCGAAGAAACTAAACAAATAATAGATAATTTAAAGCCTCGTCAAGTTCTTTTACTTGAAAATCTTCGTTTTTATCCGCAAGAAGAAGCTAACGACGCCGAATTTAGTAAAACTTTGGCAAGTTACGCCGACATATATGTCAACGACGCTTTTGGAACAGCTCACCGAGCCCACGCTTCGACAGCGGGTATTTGTAAATTTTGTTCTACTAACGTTTGTGGTTTTTTAATTGAAAAAGAACTCTCTATTATGGGCAAAGCCTTAGACAACCCTATTCGTCCGTTTGTTGCAATTCTAGGCGGTAGCAAGGTTAGCGATAAAATTGGCGTAATCAATAATTTATTAGAGAAGGTTGACACTTTACTGATTGGCGGAGGTATGGCTTATACTTTTTATAAGGCGCTAGGCTACAACATAGGTACTTCAATTTGCGAACTCGACAAGGTTGAACTTGCAAAAACTTTGCTCGAAAAGGCAAACAAGCTAAACGTTAACTTAGTTTTGCCGATAGATAATATTGTAGCCGATAAATTTGATAACGACGCTAAATCTCTTGAAGTTGCTTGCGACGGTATTCCCGAAAAGTATATGGGGCTTGATATCGGCACAAAGACAAGACAGCTATTTGCAAAATATATTTCACAAGCAAAGACAATTATTTGGAATGGACCGGTAGGCGTTTTTGAAATGCCAAACTTCTCTTACGGCACTTTTGCCGTTGCCGAAGCCATAGCGTCAAGCAAGGCTGTTTCGATTATCGGCGGTGGCGATTCGGCAAGCGCAGTAAAGCAAATGGGTTTTGCCGACAAGGTAACTCATATTAGCACGGGCGGAGGAGCAAGCCTAGAATTTCTCGAAGGTCTAGTTTTGCCGGGCATAGATTGCCTAGACAATAAGTAATTGCAAATTAAAAAAATATCTATTGACAATAAGTAACTGCATATATATATTTGTTTGCGACCTAAAAAAACTTATTTTTTTTAAAAAATAGATTTATTAATTTAGATTAAGAAGGTTTAGCCGTATAACAAAAGACGAAGAAATTCTTTTTTAGAATTTAACTTAATTAGAAGTTGTAAACATAGCTACTTAGCGTTTACGACAAGGAGAACAATGAAAAATAAAATATTAGCCGGCAACTGGAAAATGAACAATGATATTTCTTGCGCTCGGCAGTTGCTAACGCAATTAATCCCTCTTGTTAAAGAGTCTACTAACACCGTTGTAGCCTGTGTTCCATATACCGACCTAGCAGTAGCGGTAGAGCTTTGCAGGGGGACAAACATCAAAATAGGGGCTCAAAATGTGCATTGGGCAAGCTCCGGCGCATTTACCGGCGAGATTAGTGCGCCTATGTTGCAAGAATTAGGCGTTGCGTATGTAATTATAGGTCACTCCGAACGCAGAACATATTTTGGCGAAACCGACGCAACGATTTGTATGCGAATAAAGAAAGCTCTCGAATACAATTTGTTGGTTATTATGTGTATAGGCGAGAGTTTAGCTCAACGCCAAAGCAATCAAACGCAACAAATTCTTAACTCGCAACTTAGTTTGGGGCTTAAAGACATCTCGTCAAGCCAGGCTAAAAATATCATAGTAGCCTACGAACCTATTTGGGCAATCGGCACCGGCGTTACTGCCACTACTCAACAAGCCCAAGAAACAATTTGCTATATAAGAAAAACTCTTTCTACTATGTTTGGCGAAAATACTGCAAAAGAAATGTATATCCAATATGGCGGAAGTATGAACCAAACAAATGCGCAAGAACTGCTCTCGCAACCCGACATTGACGGCGGACTAATCGGCGGAGCGTCGCTTGACGCAACTAAGTTTGCAACTATTGCAAACTATAACAAGTAGGTAAATATGAAAAAATTAACAGCGTTAGTTATTATGGACGGCTATGGGCTATCCAAAAGTAAGGTTGGCAATGCAGTAGGTTGCTCTTGCTCGTCTTTTGTCAACTACTTATTGAATACTTACCCAAATACCGCCCTCGAAGCTAGCGGGGAATACGTAGGTCTACCAGCCGGACAAATGGGCAATAGCGAAGTAGGACACTTAAATATGGGCGCAGGGCGAATAGTATATCAAGATTTGCTCAAAATTTCTAACAGTATTAAAGACCGAACTTTTTTTAAAAACGAAGTTTTGCTTAGCGCTTTTGACTCGGCTAAGGGGCATTCTCTACATTTAATGGGTTTGGTTTCAAACGGCGGAGTACATAGTCATATTTCTCACATTTTTGCCTTGCTTCAAATGGCAAAAGAAGCCGGCGTAACCGACTGCTATGTGCATTGTTTTACCGACGGACGAGATACTTCTCCAACAAGCGCAATCAACTTTGTCGCCGACCTTCAACAAGAAATGGATAGACTTCAATTTGGTAAAATCGCCACCGTATGCGGTAGATATTACGCTATGGATAGGGACAATCGTTGGGATAGAGTAGAAAAGGCTTATAATATGCTTGTTCTTGGGCAAGGGCTAACTTTTGATAACGCAAGCCAAGCCGTGCAATCTAGTTATGACAACGGTATTTACGACGAATTTATTTTGCCAAGCGTTATTACCTCTGGGGGCAAGCCGATAGCTACTATAAATAACGACGACTCGGTTATTTTCTTTAATTACCGCCCCGACAGGGCGAGAGAAATGACTCGTGTATTTACTCAAAAAGGATTTGACAATTTTTCAATTAAAGGGAAAGAACGCAAGGTAAAATATACTATATTTACTAAGTACGACGAAACTTTTAATTTACCAACTGCATTTGGCGAACAGCACTTAGACAATACCTTAGGCGAATATATCTCAAAATTAGGGCTTACTCAGCTTAGAGCAGCCGAAACCGAAAAGTATGCCCACGTGACATTCTTCTTTAATGGTGGCGTTGAAAAGGCAAATGAGGGCGAGTCAAGGTTACTTATTCCTTCTCCAACCGTAGCTACTTACGATTTGCAACCTCAAATGAACGCTCAAACTCTAACCACACGAGTTATTGCCGAATTACAAAAAGATAAATATGACTGTCTTGTGCTTAATTACGCAAATTGCGATATGGTTGGGCATACGGGCAATTTCGAGGCGACTTGTCAAGCGGTTAAAGCGGTTGACGACTGCGTAAGACAACTTATCGAATACATTTTGTCCACAAATGGTAGAGTTCTTCTTACGGCAGATCACGGCAACGCCGAACAAATGCTGTTAGACGGCGCTACTTTTACGGCGCATACGACTAATAAAGTTCCGTTTATTTTGATTGACCAACAATTTATGGACGCTAAATTACATAACGGCGCATTGTGCGACATAGCCCCAACGCTATTAGACCTTATGAATTTGCCAATTCCGCAGGAGATGACAGGCAAATCATTAATAATAAAATAAACAAAACACTTGTCAAAGCAAAGACAAATGTGTTATACTAATATATGCAGTAGACTTTGGAGGATATATTAATGACCGTAGTAGTAATCATTCGTATAATTTTAGTAATTTTAATGTTTTTGTCGGGCGTAGTCGCAACTATACTTGTTTTATTACAAAGAAGTAACAGCGACGGCACAAGCGCACTTTCGGGTAGCGGTAGTGGCAAAGACTCTAACTCTTTTTATCAACGCAACAAAGGTATGAGAAAAGAATCAGTTTACAAAATGTGGACATTTATTTGTTCGGCTGTACTTGCAGTTTGCTCAATCGTGTTCTTTATACTAGGGTAAATAACTTTATTGTATTAATGGTGCGACTGCTTAATGTGGTCGCATTTTTTTATAAATCAAGGCGTGTAAATTAAAGAGTTTAAATAAATATCAAATAACCAACAATTAATTATAATTTTTTTTAAGAATAAGGCAATATGAAAGTAGTAGCTACAAATAAAAAAGCTTTTCACGACTACTTAATCGTGGAAAAATATGAGGCTGGTATTCAACTTGTGGGGTGCGAAGTTAAATCAATCCGCAAAGGCGAAGTCAATCTCAAAGACAGTTATGTAAGGGTAGACAGCGACCTAACCCTTATTGGTTGCCATGTAAAGAATTATCCGCAGGGGAGCTACAACAACGTAGACCCGTTTAGGCAACGCAGACTTTTAATGAACAAAGCCGAAATCAAACGTTTGAGAAGTAAAGTTATTGAGAAAGGTTACACGATTATTCCCCTTACAGTATATTTTTTAGGCAGTCTAGTTAAGGTAGAAATAGCCCTTGCTCGTGGAAAACTTCTTTACGACAAACGGCAATCAATCGCCGAAGCTGACAGCAAGCGAGATACGGCAAGACAAGTTAAAGATTATATAGACAAGGCTAGCCGTTAGCGGTTAGACTAGGGGCAAATTTGAGGCAAAATCTAATTTAAATAGGCTTAAATTGTTGTCATTTACCAATAAATATTTTATAATATAATAGTTGCTGCTGTGGCTCAGCTGGTAGAGCGATTGATTCGTAATCAATAGGTCGGCAGTTCAAATCTGCCCAGCAGCTCCATTAAAAACAGTCGACATTTTACGATTACGTAAGGTGTCGGCTTTTTCTTTTTATTAAATATGATATAATAGAGTCAAATTAAATAAAATAAGTATTAAGGATTGCAATTTTGCGCTTATTAAATTTAAACTCTTGT
>JAVVRZ010000008.1 GCA_036654455.1 Clostridia bacterium
TATTTAAATATTACAATTTATAATAATATTTTAGAAAATCTATTGAAAATTAACAAAATAAATGGTATTATATGCGCGCAGAGTCATAATTTATTTAATTAAGTATTATTTGTTCTTTCTACACTTTTTTTTGTAAGTATATTCCAACTAATCTATCAGTTAAGACTTTACAACTTCAATTAAAAAGCTTTAAGCGTTGTTTATAATTGTAATATTTGAACTTTTAAAAGATATTTAATCTATATTTAGGCATAAAAACGCTAAGAAATTTGACTTTTTAGTGTCAAATAACGTTAAGTTTTGCCTAAGTAATGATTTTTTATTGACAAATAGTCAATATGTGCTAAAATTAGAATAGATTAATATGCAAATTACTAATCGCCTATTAAGCATATTGTTGTCCTTATACAGAAATAAGTTAAGTTTAATGCAAAAAGTATTTTTTGCATCAACATAAAATTTGCTAGGGGAGAAATTAAAATGAAAAAAAGAATTATTTCAGTTTTATTATGCGTAATTACATTATTCGCATTAGCATTTACAGGTTGTGGAGAAGATAAGCCTAGCGGTGTAACAGGATATGATTATGACGCTATACCGGACACAATTACATCTAATAATGGCTACGAACTAGCTGTTGTAACCGACGTAGGACAATTAAAAGATAAGGGCTTTAACCAAGGCACGTGGGAAGGGTTAAAACGCTATGCAAAAGAAAACAATCTTACTTACAAATACTATCAACCCGCTAACGGCGAAAATGCTACCGACGCAGACCGTGTCGCAGCAATGACTTCGGCTATTAACAATGGCGCAAAAGTTATAGTCACACCCGGGTTTTTACAAAGCAATGCATTATCGCAAGTCGCTCCTGAAAATCCCGACGTTAAATTTGTATTTATCGACGGTGAAATTAAAGAGTTAAAAGTTAAAAAAGATAACATTGTAGGCGTATCATTTAGCGAAGAAGAATCTGGATATTTTGCAGGTTATGCCGCAGTTATGGAAGGATTTACAAATCTTGGTTTTGCAGGTGGCGGAAGTGGCACTAACCCCCCTGTTAACCGTTTTGGTTGGGGCTACATACAAGGCGCTAACGCTGCTGCGATTGAAAAAAATATAAATGTCAATATGAAGTTTAGCTTTAAACACGGACAATCATTCTCGCCTTCAAGCGACCTACAAACAATGGCTAACGGCTGGTATAATAACGGCACAGAAGTAATATTCTGTTGTGGCGGTTCAATGTTTGATAGTATTAAAGCTGCGGCTTCTTCTAACCGTGATGCCAAAGTTATCGGCGTTGACGTTGACCAGTCTAACGAGAGCGATAGAGTAATTACTTCGGCGGTAAAAGGTCTTAGAGAGGCTGTTATGCGTACGCTTGCAACAATTTACGCTAACGAATGGGATACTCTCGGCGGAAAAGATATACTTTTAAGCGCAAGAGAAGATGCGACAGGCCTACTTCCCGGCGAAGGAAATTGGATGCTTAAAAAATTCTCATACGCTAAATATCAAGAATTAGTTCAAAAAGTAATATCCGGAGAAATTAAAATCGATAGAATTATGCCTGAGCTAAATCAAGGCGCTTTAAGCCTTGAAAAAGTAATAGTCGACTACGTTAAGTAATTAAAGGGAGGGACTTCTTTCCCTCCTTTTTTGTATATTTTGATATAAATTGCTAGTTCAAATATTGTTTTAGCCAGTTAAATACTGTCAAACTTGGCTACTACTATCTAAAATCATAATAACAAGTGATAACAAACAATGGTGAAAAATGGAAGAAAACAGTAAAACTGAGTTTCTTAACAGCGAATATGCTGTTGAAATGCGTAACATTACTAAACTTTTTCCTGGTATTGTTGCAAATGATAATGTAACCTTACAACTAAAAAAAGGCGAAATTCACGCTCTTCTTGGTGAAAATGGCGCAGGAAAAAGTACCTTAATGAGCGTCCTTTTTGGGCTATATCAAGCCGAAGAAGGCGAAATATTCGTTTACGGAAAAAAAGTAGATATTAAAGACCCTAACGACGCAAATGAGTTAGGCATAGGTATGGTACATCAACACTTTAAATTAGTTGATGTTTATTCTGTGGTTGACAATATTATTCTTGGTTGCGAACCTACAAAATGTGGATTTATTGCAAAAAAGTTAGCAGAACAAAAAATAATAGATTTATGTCAAAAATATAATATGCCACTAAACCCCGATGCGTTAATTGAAAATCTTACCGTTGGACAACAACAAAAAGTTGAAATACTTAAAATGTTGTATCGCAACAACGAAATACTTATCTTTGACGAACCCACAGCCGTACTTACTCCGCAAGAAATAGAAGAATTGCTTGGCGCAATGAAAGACTTTGCTAGTCAAGGCAAATCAATTCTTTTTATCACCCACAAATTAAATGAAATAATGGCGGTTGCCGATAGATGTACTATTCTTAGAAAGGGTAAATGCGTTGGTACGGTTAATATTAAAGATACCGACAAACAACAACTATCCAAATTGATGGTTGGTAGAGATGTCGAGTTTAGCGTACATAAAGAAGAACTTGAAGTCGGCGAGGAAGTTCTAACAGTAAATAATCTTCAAATTATTAGTCAAAGGACAAAAAAACACGTTATAAATGACGTAAGTTTTGCCGTAGGGAGTCGTGAAATTGTGGCTATTGCAGGTATTGAAGGCAACGGTCAATCGGAATTAGTCTACGCTATATCCGGAATAACAGGACAAAAAAGCGGTGACATTAAACTTTGCAATGTTGATATTACTCATTCCTCAGTGCGTGTTCGCAACAACTTAGGTTTGACGCATATACCCGAAGATAGGCACAAATACGGGCTAATTCTTGATTTTTCCCTTGAAGACAATCTAATACTTAAAGATTATTTTACCAAAGAGTTTTGTAATCGCTTTGGGTTTATGAGAAGGAAGAATATTAGAAAAAGAGCCGAAACATTAATTGCAAAATTCGATATACGTTCCGGGCAAGGTAGCATTACTCCGGTTAGGAGTATGTCGGGAGGCAATCAACAAAAAGCTATTCTAGCTAGGGAAATATCCTTACAGCCCAAACTTCTTGTAGCCGTTCAACCTACTAGGGGGCTTGACGTTGGTTCAATCGAATTTATTCACAGTCAAATAGTCAAAGCTCGCAAACAAGGTTGCGCAGTTTTGCTTGTTAGTTACGAGTTAGACGAAGTTATGAACCTTGCAGATAGAATATTAGTAATTTACGAAGGTGAAATTGTTGCCGAACTTAATCCTAAGACTACAAGCGTTCAAGAAATAGGGTTATATATGTCGGGTAGCAAGAAGAATATAAAGGAGGCAATAAATGAATAAATTTAAGTTGTTTTTTGTCTCGATAGGTAATTGGTTTAAGAAAGTCTTTACAATTATTGGTAATTGGTTTAAGAAAGTCTTTACAATAATTGGTAGTTGGTTTAAGAAAGTTTTTACGCTGGTAGGTAATTGGTTTAAGAAAGTTTTTACGCCGGTAGGTAATTGGTTTAAGAAAGTTTTTACACCGGTAGGTAGTTGGTTTAAGAAAGTTTTTACACCGGTAGGTAGTTGGATTAAAAAACTATTTATAATAAATGGTAATAAAACAAAATTTGGAAAGTTGTTAACATCTTCTTCTTCAAAATCGCTGTACGCTTCGTTAATATGTATTTTATCGGGGATACTAATTGGTTTTTTACTGTTATTGATAACTTCACTTGCTAGTCCAAACATTTCTCTTGGTAACGCTTTTGACGGATTTAGAGTAATTATTGGAAGTATTTTTTATAAAAAAACCGTCGACGGCGTATTAATCTTTGGAATTAATGCTAATTCGATTGGCGATATGATATTTAGGGCTACTCCCGTGCTTATGACGGGTTTGTCGGTTGCTTTTGCCTTTAAGTCCGGTTTATTTAACATTGGCGCATCGGGGCAATATTTAATGGGTACTGCGGCATCGCTATATATCGCATTATCTATTCCACAAACTGTTCCGGTATGGTTGATATGGATTTTTGCCTTCTTTGGGGCTATTATTGCCGGTATGTTATGGGGGGCTATACCCGGTTTATTTAAGACGTTATTTAACACAAACGAAGTAATAACCTGCATAATGACTAACTGGATAGCCGCTAACCTAGTAACTATGCTTTTTGATGGTAGCGCTTTAAGAAACATAACCGAAGCCGGTAAGTCCGGCTATATTAAGCCTACTAGCGCAAACGGAGTATTCAACCCCAGTTTTGGCATAAGGGGGCTGTTTGAAGGTTCGTATGCCGATGGCGGTATAGTCATAGCTATATTTATAGCTATCCTTATCTATTTTATAATAAATAAATCAAAATTTGGTTACGAATTGCGCGCGACAGGACTCAATAGACGAGCTACTAAATATGCCGGTATGCGTGAAAAACGCAACATTATATTTTCTATGGCAATAGCCGGCGGTCTTGCTGCGGCAGGCGCTGCCTTATACTGGCTAAATGGCAGAACAGAATTTGCTTGGAATACTTCAACTTCGCTTCCTATCGAAGGTTTTAATGGTATTCCCGTTGCTTTACTGGCAAGCAGTAATCCTATTGGCATTATATTTGCTTCGTTATTTATGGCGTTTTTAAATATCGGTGGCGTTAAGTTATCTGTCGCTACGGCGTTTAACGAACATATAGCGGGTATTATAGTTGCCATAATAGTATATTTTAGCGGATTTAGTAAATTCTTTGTTGATTTATTTAACTCTAACAAAAAAGTAAAACATAAGTTAAATTTAACTGCAATCGCTGACGGTCAAACCGCAACGCTTTCGCAAAATATTGAAAGTCAAGATGTTGAAAGTCAAAATATTGAAAGTCAAGATGTTGAAGTTAAAATAATAAATGAAGAAATTCCAAATGAAAATACTAAGGAGGAAGCAGATAAATGACATTTTTAATTCAACAAACGCTTATTTATAGTATTCCTCTATTGATTGTCGCCTTAGCGGGGGTTTTTGCCGAAAGAAGCGGTATAATTAACATCGCCCTTGACGGTATGATGATAATAGGAGCTTTTATTGGCTCGCTTACGACTTATTTATTTGTTACCGCTAACGCTTTAATGGGGGCTAAACAATTAATATTTATTATAGCTATGCTCTGTTCGGCTTTTGCGGGAGCGTTATTTTCCCTACTACTTTCTTTTTCAAGTATTAAGATGAAAGCCGACCAAACAATAGGCGGTACTGCGATTAACTTGCTTGCGCCTCCCCTTGTTTTATTCTTTATAGCTATGTTCTTTCATCAAAGTGTTTTGAACATACCAAAGGGCGCATCGGGGTTGTTTATTTTATTTAGTCCTGAAAGTTTGGGTGTTATTGGCAATGCGTTCTTTGACAAAGTATATATTTCTACTTATATTGTAATTGCGTTATTTGTGTTGTTGTCAATTTTATTATACAAGACAAAATTTGGTTTACGAATGAGGGCTTGTGGCGAACACCCCCAAGCAGCCGATTCGCTAGGCGTAAACGTATATAAGATGAGGTATGCCGGCGTTACTATTTCTGGGGCGTTAGCTGGGCTAGGCGGTTTTATCTATGTAGTTACTACGGCTGATGGTTCGGTAACAGGTAGCGTACAAGGTTTTGGTTTTTTAGCCTTAGCCATTATGATATTTGGCAACTGGAAACCCGGCGGAATTGCGCTTGGAGCTTTACTTTTCGGCGTACTTAAATGTATATCCGCTTCTTACGATACGTTAGATATATTTAATAACGGCGTTTATATATTTAGAGAACTAGGAATTAGTCCTTATATCTATAATATGATTCCATACATTACCACCCTTCTTGTGCTAGCTTTAACTTCAAAGCGGTCAAGAGCGCCTAAGGCGGAGGGCGTACCATATAATAAGGGAATGAGATAATTAAATCAGCAATTAGAAGTTATAAGATAATTTAATTAGTAATTAAAATTAATAAGATAATTAAATTAATTATTTAAAGCAATTAAATAAGAAATTATAAAAATTAAAAAATATACACTAGAATATGGTTATAGTAGGAGGTACACAGTGACAAAATTTGTTAAACTTTATAGCAAACGTTTATTATCAATGCTTATTGTCCTCATTTTACTACTGGGGATTGGGTTCTCGCAAGGTCTTATTTTTGCCTTTCCGGAAGACGAAGTATTTGAAATATATGTATTTGGCAATAAGAGCAAGGGCGATTACCCCGCCCCGTTTGTAGCGACTAGCGGTATCCTTAAAGAAAAAGGCACGCTTACTCTATCAAGTAATCCAAAGATTATTACTTGTAACGCTGACGGGTACCCTTCGGGTAACGGGTTTGACGACGGCGAACTAGCTTGGTTAATGGCTATTTCAACAGAGGGTTATGCAAATATTACAATTAAAGAATGTAATATGCGCTCATCTAGCGGAGCGCCTAGGGATTTTAAGGTTTTTGCCTCACTTGACGGCAAGGTTTGGGAAGACATTGCTCAATGTAAGAAATTACCCGATGGCGAAATGATAAAAGTTCTTAGCGATGTTAAGTTACCATCAACATACGACAACCAAAAGACGGTATATCTTAAATGGGCTATGTCAAGCGCAGTAAGCGCAGGCAACAGTTCAATTTCAACAACAGGCACTAATAGATTTGGCGCTACTGTTATTACTGCAATCGAATATAGACCGGAAGGTATGCCTCGCAAGGTCGTAAGCGACATTAAGAGCGGAGAAGTTCCAAAGGGCAAAGTCGTAACTCTTTCTTGCGAAAAAGGCTCTATTATTAAATATTCGGTAAATGGCGGAGTAGAGAATGTTACCACAACAGATAGCGTTGAAGTTGCGATAGATACATTTATTGGCGAAAAGAAGGAATGCGTAATAACGGCTAAGTCTTTCAACAATATTATGGAAAGCTATGTTGCAACATTTACATATACGCAGGCAGAGCTATATATAAATTCTAGCGTGCCAACAGGAAGAATGATTACGCCTACTAGGGCGATATCTTTTGTTGCAACTTATGCCGAAGCCACAGTTCAATATCAAATAACCTACCGATATGGCAAGGACGATGCAACAACAGAAGGCTGGGCAAATTACACTAAACCATTACTTTTTGCTGATAAAGCAAGTTTCCCAATATTGATTGCTACAAAAGCTGACGCAGCTGGTGGCTATTTAGCAAGTCCTACCATTCTTTTCTTATATCATTACAGCGACAACCTTGAAGTGTTTAACTTATATTATGGTCAATTACACTCTCATACTGGCGATAGCGACGGAACAGGCACAGTTTCGGGCGCTTACGACTATGCGGACAATATCGCTGACGTCGACTTCCTCGCCGTTACCGACCACTCAAACTATTTTGACACTAAAAATGATTCCAAAGAAGTAAATACAACTGCGGATAAGTGGGTAAAAGGGTTGCAAGCGGCAAAAGACGCAACCGACGAAGAATTTGTAGGCTTGTATGGCTATGAAATGACTTGGAGTGGCGGGCCGGGTCACATGAATACTTATAATTGCAACGGTTTTGTAAGTAGAAATAGTAGCATATATAACAATAAAACAAATGACATAGGGCTACAAGAGTATTACAAGCTTCTTACCACAGAGGCTATGAGAGGTAGCGTTTCGGCGTTTAACCACCCCGGCAAAACATTTGGTACTTTCTCAGACTACGCTTACTATAATCCTCTATACGACGAAATGATTACTATGATTGAAGTAGGCAATGGCGAAGGCGAAGTCGGCAGTGGTATGTATTTCCGTAGTTACGAGGAATATTGGAAAGCGCTTGATAAAGGTTGGCACGTAGCTCCCACTAATAACGGCGACAACCATCAAGGCAAATGGGGCAACTCAAACACTGCACGTACGGTTATACTATCGACAGAATTAACTGCCGAAGGGTTGTATAAGGCTCTACGCAATATGAGAGTTTACTCAACTGAGGAAGCGGACTTACAAATAGATTATAGACTTAACGGTAACGCTATGGGCAGTATATTGTACGAGAGCGATATTGTTGACGATATTAATATAACTGCAAAAATAGTCAATCCAAGCGGAACAAATATCAAAAGAGTTAGTGTTATCGTAAACGGCGGTAAAGAAATCGGCGTAGTAGATGATATCGGCAAGAGTAGCTATGACTATACATTAAATTGTAAGGCAGGCGAATATACTTATTTCTACTTAAAGGTTGAGTTAGAAAATGACCATTTAGCCGTTACTGCTCCTGTTTGGGTAGGCGAAGTTGAAAAAATCGGTATTTCTAGCTTTGAATCGGATACATTTATGCCAGTTAAAGGCGAAGAAATGAATCTTTCCGTTACCATCTTTAATAATGAAACCGAAAACTTAATTATTGACTCTGTGGAATTTAGGAAAGGGGATTATCCTATTGGTATACTTGGAGAATCGATTGTACCTCAGGGAAAATTAATGACATTTTCAATAGGATATGCGCCTACTTTCGCCGGCGAAACAAAATTTGAAGTGCATATTACCGGTCACATCGGTACAAATGTAAGAAAATATTTCACTTCTTTTAAAACTACCGTTCGAGACGGCGCTACGCTAAAAACAATAGGAATTGACGCAGCTCACCAAAACGACTACGTAGCCGGTAATTACAAGAATAGCATTACCAACTTTGCCGAAATGGCGGGGACAAATGGCGCTAGGGTTGTTATGCTAAGACAAATAACTGCGCAAACGCTTGCTAACGTTGACGCATTGATACTAACGCCTCCTTCAAGGAGAGAGTCAAAAATCGACCTTGACGGCAATCCAACAAAATTGCAGTCTTATCTGCCCGAAGAACTTACGGCGATTAAAGATTGGTTAGTTAAAGACAAGGTTATTATTATTTGCGGATTAGCCGATTACAGCGATAAAAAAATAACCCAAGGTATGGACACTACACCGTATCACGCCGCATATCAAATGAACTTAGTTTTAGATATTATTGGCGCAAACACACAAATTGAAGACGACGAAGTTTTAGACGATAAAAATCACTCGGGAGACCAAGCGTTTAGGCTAAAATTTAAAAACTATAATATGGATAGCCCGTACCTTAAAGGCGTAAATCCAGCCCAAGAATATAGTTTCTATTCGGGTTGCTCAGTTAAAATTAAAGACGAAACTAAGGTTGAAACATTAGTTTCTACCTGGGATACTTCTTACACTATTGACTCCGACCGTGATAAGCTAGGCGGAGATAAAGTTCCAAGCCAAAGACCTGTTTTAACTGTCGAAACGCTTGCAAATGGGGCGACTGTATTTACGGCAGGTTCGGCGTTTATGTCAAACTTTGAAGTTTCCGTTCAAATGGATAACGCTACAACTTTGCCATATTCAAACTCAAATATCTGTTTTAACATTATTAGAAAGATTGCGCCTCCTCAACCTAAGGCAATTAGCGAAATTAAAATGGGGTTAGAAGGTGAAATATTTACCGTACAAGGTATTGTTACGTCTAACGCAAGCGGTTATGATAGGGAAACAGCATTCTTTGACTGCATATATATACAAGATAATAGCGGCGGACTTAACTTATTCCCTGTTTCGGGTAACTATTGCGCAGGCGACCTAATTATGGCGACAGGCAAAGTGTCTAGCTATAACGGCGAAGTGCAAATGGAAGTTACCTCAACCGAACTTATTCAAAAAGAATTCTCTGTGCCAAATCCTAAAAAGATGTCGGCAGAGGAAGCCTCGCTTAAAGAGAACGTAGGCTGGCTTGCTAAGGTAGAAGGTATTGTAAGCAAAGTAACGTTTAAAGAGAATTTGCTCGAAAGTTTTGTGCTTGACGGCAAGGCTCTTGTATGGTTAGACGGATATATCACGCCCGGTGTTGACTTAAATTGGATTAAGAATGGTATGACCGTAAGCGTTGAAGGTTTAACTTCTATGACGGCAAACAAAGAGTCGGGCGAAAGATTTATTTCAAGAATAAGAATAGCCGACCGCAATACAATTAAATTTATTAGGGGAGCGTTAACTACCCCAACATTAGTAATAGAATCTATGACCAAGCACGCTATAACTATCAAGGCTGTGCCGGGCGCAGAATATTCTATTGATAAAGGTAAAACTTGGCACGATAGCAACGTCTTTACCGACTTAGACCCTAACACTAACTATATTTGCGTTATTCGTATGAAAGCAACCGAGAATGAAAATGCTTCTTCGCCTAGCGAATTTGAGATAGTAACCACAAAGAGTAAAGCAGGGACTGTTGAGGTAATATTGATAGTTTCGGCAGTTGTAGTTGTAGCCGGAGGCGGTGTAGCGGTAACGCTTGTTGTGCTTAAAAAGAAAGGTAAACTTAAAGGTAAGGTATAGAAATATATCAAAGCTATATAATTTTAGGAGGAAAAATAATGAAAAAATTTAGACTATTGCTAGCATTAGTTCTTGTATTTGCATTAGCGTCAACTTTGGTTGCGTGCGGACAAATATACACAATCACCTTTGACAGTCAAGGCGGTACGGAAACAATTGCAATTAAAGTTGAAGAAGGCAAGCTTGCAACTAAGCCTGCCGATCCAACAAAGGTCGGTTTCACATTCGGCGGATGGTATCTAGAATCTACATTTACCACGCTATATGATGATTGGACCAAACCTGTAACTAAGGATATCACTTTGTACGCAAAGTGGACGCCGATTGAAGTTTCTTATACAATAACTTTCAATAGCAATTTAGGTAGCGCAGTAGAAAACATCGTTGTTAAGTCTGGTCTTACGGCGACTGCTCCCGCTAATCCAACTCGTGAAGGTTATGAATTTGACGGCTGGTATACCGATATGCTATTTACTAATCAATATGATTGGTCGACTGCTGTAACCGCCGACATTGAGCTACTTGCTAAATGGAATAAGATTTCTTACGTAATTACATTTGATTCGCAAGAAGGGTCTAACGTAGCGAAATTAACTATTGATTATAACGCAGTAGCGACCAAGCCGGCTGACCCAACTCGTGAAGGTCACATATTTAGGGGTTGGTTTACCGACAATCAATTTACAACCGAATATAATTGGGCAAGCGTAGTTACTGCCGATATGAAGTTGTTCGCTAAGTGGGAAAAAGCTACTTACAGCGTTACATTTGTGCTTAACGACGGTGTAATCAATGCAGGTGGCGTTACTCAATATGTTTATGGTTCAACAACCACTCTACCTACTGACGTAACCAAACTAGATAGCAAGTTTGGCGGTTGGTATGCAAATGAAAAGTTTGACGGCGCTCCCATTTTAACAATCAACCCAAGTGACGTAGGCGACAAAACTTACTACGCTAAATGGGAAGAAAATCTTGGTAATTTATCTTCATACATAGAAGGATTTGAGAATTCTACGTTGTTGCCATTACCCGGAAAATATGGTTCTTACTCTAATCGTCCAGACGTTAAACTAGGTCAATTTAGTTGGTCAATTTCAGCTAGTACTGTAAATAACGACGCTAATGATAGAAAGTTTGGCGACACAAGCGCAAGACTACGTGGTAGTAACAAAGACGAAACTAACCCAAATAAAATCGAATTAAATACTTATGTAAATGGTTTAATTCAAATTACCTTTATGTACGGTTCTTATAGCGGACACGAAGGCGGAATTATTCACGTATATTATCAAGTTGAAGGTTCGCAAGTTTGGGTAGAGCTAGGTAGCGTAACGGCATTAAAGTGGGCTGATATAAACGAAATGTCGCTTGCAAAATTTACTATTCCTGTTGAAGCAAGGACACAAAATATTCGCTTTAAGATTGAGAAAGAAATCAATACCACTAAGTCTACTTCGGTAAGTATTGATAATATTACAATGAACTTCTTAGCTGACGCTTATAGCGTAGTATCTTATGAAACTAACGGGGGCGGTTACATTGATTCGGCATTATTAGCAAACAACGCTGTTTTAACTAAACCTGTTGACCCGATTAAAGAATTACACGGATTTATGGGTTGGTTTACCGACGATAAATTTACCACAGCGTACGACTTTGCTAAGCCAGTTACCGCAAGTATGAAACTTTTCGCTAAGTGGGAAGCATATACGGTACAATCTTTAACGCTTAGTTTGACTAATGTAAAAGTTAAATTCTATCCTACGCAGGCATTTGAGTATGATAACCTAATAGTTACCGCTCATTATAGCAATAATCAAGATGTAGTTGTAACGAACTATGTAATTAAAATATTTGACAGCGCTAACGTTGAAGTAACAGACTTTTTAGCAGCAGCAGCCGGAACTTATACTGTCAAAATTACTTTTGCCGAAGGTGAAACATCATATACAATTACTAAATATGCAGAAGCAGCTCCTATTTATGACGTAACATTTGTTAAATATGATGGCACGACTGACAAGATAGTAAAAGTTTCGCAAGGCGAATTCGCAAGCGTTGCAGACCCTGTATGCGAAGGCAAAATGTTTATGGGTTGGTTTACCGACGCTACTTGTTTAACGCTTGCCGACATAACAACTGTTGAGATTACCGCTGCAACATCATTCTACGCTTTGTGGTTAGATAAGTATGTTCAGGACTTTGAGAATGCTAGTTGGGATTCTTTCAGTTATAATAATCGTAGTGTTGCCGACCTATTAATTTGGTCTGTTTCTGGTTCAGTCAATCGTACAGACGTTAAGGACCACAAGATTGGAACTGGCGCATTAAGACTTCGTTCTAACACTAAGGATGCTTCAAATATCAATAGATTAGAGCTAACTAACTATATCACAGGCGTAAAGACTATAACCTTCTCTTATGGCAGTTATGGCACGCATAAGGACGGAGATATAGCGCTTTATTACCAAATTAAAGGCACAACTACTTGGACAAAAGTTGGCGAAAGCCTTATAGTTGCCGCTTGGGACGACCCAACCGGATTAGTATTAGCCAAATTTGACGTATCGGCAACCGCAGGTCAATCAGTTAGATTTAAGATTGAAAAAGCAATATTTGATGGCGGAAGTTCGGTAAATATTGATAACTTAACATTCTGGGCTTGTGGCATAGCTCAATTACCAGCCGGAACAGGCGCAAATAGCAGTGGGCAAGTTGATACTGTTATTAATACCGCTATTCTAAATGACAAAGCAACATTAATGTGCAAGAAATGCAGAGCATTAACCACTGGTAAGTAAGTTAATTAATAAATTTAAATTATTATAAAGCAGGTTTAAATTTTATAACAATTTAGCTTAGATTAAAAATTTACCCTTAGGAAATTTCCTAAGGGTATTTTTTATTATGATTTGTCAGTTTTTGGGCTTTATAAATCTAGGGTAAACTATTAAATTGTGTCAGTAGCGGTTTTAGGAGCTACTTCTTAGACTTAATTGACCTTTTTAATTGCGGACTATACAAATCGCTATTGTAAAACTAATTTTTTAAAAATTTAATTCTTGCAATTAGTATCGCCGTTAATTTGACAGTCAACTGCGCTAAGTTTCATATTGAGAATAGACTCTAACAGCGTTATTGCATTTGTCATATCGGCAACGCTCTTGTTTAAACATAGAAGTTGTTGCGGAGTTACGTTAGGCATAGCTATAACTTTTTGTATTTTTGCGCCTTCTGCATTAGCGATTGCGCCAAGAGCGGTTTCTTGTAGAGCTATTGACTCAATTAAGTCATTTATTTGTTGACGGTAATTGTTTGTAAATATTACGGTGTTAGCAGAATTGCTTGCGCTGTTTCCGGTCGCTCCGCCTACATTATTTGGGTTTACGGTGTAGACAAAATTTGCTTTGGCTACGTTTGCTATGGGGTTAGGGTTAGGTATTACTGTCACTTTAACTTGATAGCTAATTGTAACTGTTTGACCGGGTAGAATGTCGCTAGTAAGGGTAATAGAAGGCAGTGTCCCCGTATACGGAACGCTTACGTTGAGCGAACCGGCAACATAAGTTGTTCCTGAGGCAATAGGGTCGGTTATTACTACGTTGTCGGCAGGGACATTTCCCGTATTGGTTACAGCTATATTATAAGTTATTGTGTCACCGATATAACCAATGCTTTGGCTTGCCGTTTTTACAATGGATAATTTAGCGGTTGAAACCGGAGTTAGGACTGTATTGCTGTTTCCATTTGCCGTTACGCCGTTAGGAAGACTGGGGTCAACGGTATATGCGTAATCTACTTTTGCTGTATTAGGAATAGGGTTGACTACTGGGGCAGAATTAGCAATCTTTACCTTAAAGGTAATAGTAACAGTTCCGCCTGCCGGGATTGGATTGGTTAGAGTTATTGCGCTAGTCGGGTCGCCTGTAAACGGAGCGGTAGATGTTGTAGAACCTGCTACATAAGTTGTTCCGCTTGGAATAACGTCAGTTACCACTACATTATTTGCGGGAACATTGCCAGTGTTTTTTAGGTTAATGGTGTAGGTTAGAGTGTCGCCAAACTGCGCAAAAGACGGAGTTACCGACTTGACTACGTTACCAGCCGTTGTTAAATCAGCGTAGTTTACTTGGGTAGAAACAGGGTTAGTGCTACCAGAAGTTCCGCCGGGAACTACCGCCGATGCGATGTTTACTATTGGATTATTTACCGGCGCACCGCTGTTTACTTGTACTTGATAAGTTGCCGTTACCGTGCTGTTTGCCGGCATTGTAAGAGTTAGTCCGCTAGCAGGGGTTGTGCCTGTATATGGTACGCTTACAACAAGGTTGCCTATATACGTTGTTCCAGCCGGAGTAGGGTCGGTAAACACGACGTTAGCAAGCGGATAATTGTTAGGGTTAATACCGGTAACCGTATAGGTTAATACATCTCCCGGCTTAGCGAATGTTTTATCTACGCTCTTTTTAAAGATTGGCGGAGCGGAATTAAGAATTGTATACTCAATAATATCTCCAAGTATGGGTGTGACATTAATTGGCAGGCTACCAGTTGGAGGAACAGTTCCGCCGGCGCTAAGGTTTACCGCAGATATTGTTTGAGTGTAAGCGGATAGAGGGCTAACGCTACCCGGAGCCATTTGCTCTTTAATAGTGTAAGTGTTTCCTGCAAGACCGTATACTACTGCGCAAGGCGATTGCATACCGTCTACCGAACCCGTAGTTGTAATTTGGCTATTAGGAGTTCCGGCAATGTCAATAACAAATTGGTCGGCAGAATTAATTCGGTCGCCGATATTTTTACAAACTTTAATTTTTGTTACCGCAAAACCTACGGCAATGCCTTCTCTACCAAAAGAAGAAAGCGAAAGTGTGGTAGGAGCTAGCGAAGTTAAGACATTTGAAGCAGCAAGCCCTTGATTTAAGCCTGTAATAACCACAGTGTTAGTTCCAACGCCAGCAATCGCAGGTGGATTACCGCCAATAGTAGTTAAAAGAGTCCAAGGCGAGCCATTAGTTATAAAGGTTAAATTCTCGGTATATTGCGGGAAAGAATTTGTGCTTTCGGCGTCTGCGGCGACTGCGGTATAGTTGGTTATTGGGTTACCGCTAGGGTCTTTTACAACAATATTTTCTAGCACCAAAACGCTAGGAGAGCCATACGCAGGTAGAAGAGGCGTACGCATAGTTACATTACCCAAAATACCAGTATAGCCTGTTGGCCCGAAATAACTAAAACCGGGAGGCGCAGTGGGTAGAGCCGTATATGGAACAAATGAAGTTGGAAGCGATTTAATGTCAAACGTAACCGTACTGCCATCATTTAGCGTACCTGTTAAACCTAACGCACTTTGACCGGGATTTAGGGTTAAATTTCCAAAGTTAAACCAGCCGATACCGCCTGCGCTTGGACCAGAACCGGCATTTGCATAAGAAAAAGACATAATTTTTCTCCTTTATTTAATAAATTTGTCAGCAACTTAGTTATTAGTAGCTGTCAAGGTTGAGTATGTCGTTATTGACAAACCGTGTCGCTAAACATACTTAATTTAGCTTGTAATTGCATTTCTAGGCGTGAAATAGCGCTAATTGTATTTTTTACCGATGCGTTAATGGCAAATAAGTCTTCAACCGTAGCGTTACCATTTACCACCGCCATTAGTTTTTCGCTTTCGGCATTTAGAATATGCGAAAGTCCAGATTCTTGCATAGCAATCGACTCAATGATATCGCCAATCGCCTCGCCTCGTGTGATTGTGCCCGGTTTAATTACAGGCATGCTCATAATTATTTCCTCCAAAAAAATATTACATAAAATTTCCCTATATAAAGGAAAAATTATGTAATATCGCTAAATATGATTTATATTCTTTAATACATAATATGTACCAATTAATCTTGCTGTTCTATTTTGGCAATATTTTAGCGAATACACAATAAGTCTATCTTTTTATATTTTACTATTGACTCAAACTGACAAAAAGGTTATAATATATAAGTTGAAAAGTGTAAAAAAATGTAGAAAATTGTCACATAAGTTAGGCTAAATTATAGTAATTGCAGTTTAATACATTTAAACTCTAATTAGCCTAAGAAAATTAACACTTTTGTTCTAAAAGGTAAAGTTAAAGTTAGTTAGTTACTTAACTAACTTTTTCAGTCAAAACTAACATTCTTGATTTTCTTTAATAAATCTAACGCATACTTTTTTAAGATAAGTTGTTTCTTGTCGTAAACAGTTAGCTTGTCTTAGGGTGAAAAATTATAAATTATGAGGAGAGTTCGATATGAACAGTGTCAAACCATCTAATAGGTTCAAATCTTTTAGGGGGGGGGGAATCAAATGCCTAACCTAAAAAAAATATTAATTGTTGACGATAATAGCATTAATCGAACAATTCTATCTAAAATATTGTCGTCTAAATACATTGTGCTTGAAGCTGAAAATGGTCAAATGGCGTTAAATTTACTTGATAAATATTCTAACGAGATTTCTGCCGTTATGCTTGATATTCTTATGCCGATAATGAGCGGTTATGATTTTTTGCAAGCTATTCGTCAAAATAGCAAGTATAATAATTTACCAATTATTGTCACAACCGGCAGTCACGGCGCAGAAAGTGAGAGAAAGGCTCTTTCTCTTGGCGCTTGGGACTTCGTTTCTAAGCCTTACGATGCCGAAATTATTATGTTTAGGCTTAAAAATGCAATAGATAAAAGCCAGTTATCGGCGTTAAAACAACTTCAATATTTAGCCGAATACGACGCTCTAACGGGAATTTATAATAAAGCAAAGTTTTTTGAAACAACTCGTGAAATGATTGACGCTAATCCTAGCGTTACATTTGCTTTTTTACGCTTTGACGTTGATAGATTTAAATTAATTAATACTTTTTTCGGCACGGCAGAAGGTGATAAACTACTTATTTATATAGCTGAAAAAACAGCCGAAGACGTAAAAAATTGCGAACTTGTTACCTATGGTAGAATTAGCGGTGATATTGTCGGCGTTTGTATGCCTTACGAAAAAGAAAAAATAGAGAAAATGGTTCTTCAATCAAAAAAGACGCTCGCTCAATTTAATACAAACTACGATATTGTGCCTTCGATAGGTATTTATATAATTACCGACAATAAAATTTCGGTAGACGAAATGTATAACAGAGCTTCGCTTGCTTCAAGAGTATGCAAGGGAAACTACGTTGACTTCTACGCATATTACAATCAAAGTATGAGCGAAGATATTAACGCCGAACAAGAGATTACAAATGAAATGAACTATGCCTTAGAAAATGGTCAATTTCACATTTATTTACAACCTCAATATAATATACATACAAATTTGCCTTGCGGAGCGGAAGCCCTTGTAAGGTGGATGCACCCCAAAAAAGGTATAATTTTGCCCGGTAAATTTATACCCATTTTTGAACGCAATGGCTTTATTACCAAACTTGACTATTATGTTTGGGAGCAAACGTGCAAATGTTTGTCCGCAAGGAGAGAAAAAGGAATTAAACCTTATCCAATATCCGTAAATATTTCTAGGGTTAATACTTATAACCCTAATTTAGTTGAAACTTTATTGTCGCTTGTTAAAAAATACGAAGTAGAACCTTCTTTACTTCACCTAGAATTGACCGAAAGCGCTTACACGGATAATCCAACCGCTATGAAAAAGACTATGAGGCAACTTCAAGATTATGGTTTTGTGATAATGATGGACGACTTTGGTAGCGGATATTCCTCGCTTAGTCTACTAAAAGATATAGCGATAGACATTTTGAAGATAGATATGCAATTTTTGTCAAAAGCTGATAGTCCGGGTAGAAGTGAAAATATTATCGCATCGGTAATTCGTATGGCGAAGTGGCTAAATATACCTGTAATTGCCGAAGGAGTAGAAACAATCGAGCAAATAGAATTTTTAAGAAGCGTTGGGTGCGACTACGTGCAAGGCTACTACTACGCTCGTCCTATGCCGATTGAAGATTACGACAAACTTTGCATCAACTTGTCGCTTACTTCGCAAGACACGATTGAAAAAGACCTTTTCTGTTATGACAATTTATTTTCCGTCAATCTAGATGTGAAGCCCTTATTTAGCAACCTGTTGCAACCGGTGGTAATTTACGAGTATGTCGACGATAAAATTGAAATAATTAGAGTAAACGAAGCGTACTACGCATTGTTAGGCTATGACGATATGTCTACTAACGCTCAAAAAATTCTTGCTGTAATGGACGAAGACAGTAAAGCGACCTTACTTAACGCTTTTAGAACTTGTTCGGTAACGCAAAAAAATGTTGAGTGCGAATATATGCGGTTGCGAAACGGCGGAAATCCCGTATGGATACATACAAATCTTAAATATGTGTCAATGGTTGGCAACAAAAAAATATTAATAGGGGAGTTAAGCGACATTACAATTCGTAAGGCGCTTGACGAAGAATTAAAAAAATATAGAACTTCTTTGCTTTTAACTACTCATAAGGATAAGGTTGCTTTAATTGTCGACGACGTCGAGATAAATCGCATTGTCTTAAAGAAAATATTGCAAGGTAGATTTACCTTTTTAGAGGCTGAAAACGGTAAAGAAGCTATTAAAATATTAGAAGATAATCAAGTTGACTTAATTTTGCTTGACATTTCTATGCCCGTTATGGGCGGTAGAGAATTTTTGCAATACAAAAAAAGTTGTCCGCATCTTGATGTTACTCCGGTAATAATAATTACCGCAGACGATACTCCTGCGCAACAAATTAACGCTTTTTCTTTGGGCGCAAACGACTATATCGTCAAACCTTTAATACCCGAAGTTGTGACTCGTCGTATTGATAACGTGCTTGATTCTAACCAACGATTTAAAGAAATGGTCAAAGAATATAACACAATGTCGCAACAAGTTAAGACTGACTTAATGACCGGATTGTTCAATAGAATTAGCGCCGAAGACATTATGACACGTCGTCTTCTAAGTTCTTCAAAGTCTAGCGCTATGATTATGCTTGACATTGACAATTTTAAAAAGATAAACGATTCATTAGGACACGACTACGGCGACAAAGTAATTTGTAAGGTCGCCGAAAAACTTAGGCAAGTTTTTGGACAAAATTACATTATAGCCCGTATGGGAGGCGACGAATTCGCCGTACTTATGAATGAAATAGATAGCGTTGATTCTGTTGAAAAACTAGCCAAAGAATTTTGTTTGAGTATGTTAAACATTACTATTGACGGCAAAAATACCGAGATAACTTGTTCGGTCGGCATAGCCGTTTCTTTAAAAGAAGACAATTCTTTCGCCACAATTTATACTAACGCCGACAAAGCTCTATATAACGCAAAGTGTCATGGAAGAAACACCGTTTCTGTTTATGGCGACAAATCAATTATTACCTCAATCAGCAAATGGATAAACGACGCTGAAAATGTTGTTGATACAATTAATGACAGTATTTATGCGTGCAACAGCGTTACTTATGAACTTTTATATGTCAACGACAACCTTTGTAAGACTAACGGAGTTACAAGGGAAGAATGTAAGGGCAAAAAGTGCTACGAAATTTTGATGAAGAGAAGTTCGCCTTGCGAATTTTGTTCTATGCCACGAATGGAGCAAGACAAAGTGTATACAAGGTTGTTCCGCAAACCAAATACAAAAGATATCTTTTTAATGCGTGGCAAAACCATTGAGCGTGGAGGAATATCTATGCACCTAGAAGTTATAGTAGATATAAGCGAAGTTGAGAATATGAATTTATTTTGGGAGGGCGTTAAAGATAGTGGAAGAAAATAATTCTAACTTTTTAATGCAAGGCGATAGTCCAAACATTGATAATGCAAGTTTAATTCTTAAATATTGCGGAATACAATCTTGGACATACTTCCCTACTGACGACAGCGCTCAATCAGGGCAACACGCAATGGCAGAACTTGGAGTATCTAAAACTTGGGAAAATTTCCCGCAAAATATGATTGCTATGGGTTTAATACACGCCGACTCGGCTTTTGACTGGCTAAATATGCACAAAAGAATTAGATGCGGAGAAGCCTCAATCGTATGCGAGATACAAGTGATAGAGGGTGGCGTACCTATTTGGAAAAAGATACAGTACTATACGAATTTTGATAAATCAGGCAAACCTATCAGTGCGCTTGGCATAGCCGAAGACATTGGCGCATACAAAAATCTTTTTGAAAATCATACTTTGGCTTCTAAGCAATGTGGCGTGTCTACTTGGATGTTTGACTTTGCTACAAAGACAATATACAACTTCAATAACGCTACGCATATTAAAGCGTTTGACAACGTAACTACTATTCGTAACGTACCGGAAATATTTGGAAGTTCCAGTAGTCTATTATATCAAGACGACGTACCTTCTCTATACGCTATGTTTGATAAACTCTACGCAGGCGAAAAGACCTCTTCGTGCGTGGGAAGATGGCGTGACGAAGGTAGTTCTACTTATTTATGGTATAAAATTTCTTATAATACGTTGTTTGATGCCGACAATAAGCCTATTAGAGCGATTGGCACAGCTATTAATATTACAGAACGTGTTAAACTCGAAGAACGCTACGCCGAAGAAGTTAAATGGAGAAAAATACATAATAAAGACGTAATTGGTTCGTTTAGAATGAACTTAACCAACAATACTTGCGATGACGGGCAAGGTAACAATCCAACTGTGCTATGTTTTCAAGACAAAGGGACAGTTGACGGGTTCTTTGAACTCGAATATAAGACTCATTTAGACGAAAAAGAGCTAGACGAATATAAAAGCGTATTTAATCGTGAAAATTTACTTAAAGTTTTTAGAGAGGGCAAGACCACCGTTTCGCAAGAATCGTACGTATGCTTTGGTTATGAAAATGTATTGTGGATTAAAATAGAAGTAGATATGTTCCAAAATCCGCATAGCGACGACATCGAAGCTTATATTTACGCAATAGATATTGACCAAAAAAAGACTGACTCAGCCCTAGTCAACGCCGTTGTAAATATGGACTACGATTATATAGCTTTAATCGACGAAACAAACAAAGTCTATACTGTCTACTTAAAGACCGGCGGAAAAACGCCCCTGCCAACCGGGTTTTCTTCTAATTATCAGCAAGCGGTAGAGCAGTATGCGCACAAATACTTAGTAGAAGAAGATATTGAAACAAATATACACGAAATGTCTTGTGACAATTTGTTTGCGAAATTAGAATGTCAAGATATTTTTACTACGTATTGCCGAGTTAAAGAGCCCGACGGAACTATTAGTCGTAAGAAATTGCAATTTACTTATCTTGATAAATTACACAATAAAATTATACTTACACGAACCGATATTACATCTATTTACGATGAAGAACAGCGTAAAAATGAGGCGTTAAAAGACGCTTTAATTGCCGCTCAACAAGCTAATATGGCCAAGTCGGAATTTCTTTCTCGTATGAGTCACGAAATAAGAACGCCTATGAATACAATTATTGGTATGTCTACCTTGGCGTCAAATTGTGTAAATGACCCGTCGCAAGTATCGTCATATCTTTCAAAAGTTGGGTTATCGGCTAGATTTTTGCTTTCGTTAATTAACGATATACTAGATATGTCAAGAATTGAGAGCGGAAAAGTGCTTATTCGCAATGAAAATATTCCATTTGCAGAATTTATCAATAGCATTAACAGCATTTGTAACGAACAAGCAACAGAAAAGGGCGTAGAATACGACTCTATCATTACTAGTTGCGTTGAGAATACTTATGTTGGCGACGCAATGAAATTGCAACAAGTGCTTGTAAATATTATTTCTAACGCTATAAAATTTACTTCAAGCGGAGGCAAAGTTCAATTTATAATTCACCAAGAAAAATGTGGCGCAAACCAAGCTACTATGAAATTTATAGTTAATGATACCGGCATAGGTATTAGCGAAGAATTTATGCCAAAATTGTTTGAACCCTTTGAACAAGCTCGTGCTGGTACGGCTGTAAGCGGTACCGGGCTAGGACTTGCAATTTGCAAAAACTTAATTAATCTTATGGGCGGCAGCATCAGCGTAAACAGTATTGAGGGCGTAGGTAGCGAATTTGTAGTTGAAGTTAAATTAGGCATAGTCGAAAGTTCTAAACAAGATATACAAAGTAAAACTAGCGTATGCTTAGACAATCTTAAAGCGTTAATAGTCGACGACGATATAATTATTTGTCAACACACCAAAGACATATTACTCGATATGAAGATAACGGCAGAATATGTAGTGTCTGGTTCAAGCGCAATTAAAGCCGTACAAAGTAAGTGGAGCAATAAAGAGTTCTTTGACATTATTCTTATTGACTGGAAGATGCCCGATATGGACGGTATCCAAACTACTCGTGAAATTCGCAAAATTGTAGGTACGGACGTAACAATTATAATAATGACCGCCTACGACTGGGCAGTAATCGAAAACGAAGCCAAAATAGCCGGCGTAAATATGTTGCTTTCTAAGCCGTTATTTAAGTCTTCGCTAGCTTCTGCATTTGAAAAGATATATCTACAAAAAGAAACCGCTAAGTTTATTGTACCTGTCGAAGTTGACTTTACCGGCAAGCGAGTTCTACTTGTAGAAGACCATCTTCTCAACATCGAAGTTGCTAAAAAATTGCTTAACGCCAAAAATATGGAAGTAGAAGTTGCCGAGAATGGACTAATCGCAATAGAAACATTTGCTCAAAAAGAAGTCGGCTATTACGACGCAATTTTAATGGATATAAGAATGCCCATAATGGACGGCATTACAGCTACTAAATCAATTCGTCAAATGCGTAAAGCAGATGCAAAAACTATACCAATAATAGCTATGACGGCAAATGCGTTTGATGAAGATATAGAAAAAACTAGGTCGGCAGGTATGAACGCACACCTTGCAAAACCTATTGAACCGTTTTTACTGTATCAAACTATTCAAAACTTTATAAAATAGGGCGGAAGATTAATGAAACCATATTTAGATATTAAATCGGAGTTAATTAAATTAATGATGCCGATAGGGCTAATTATAACTACGGAATACCCCGAATATAAGATTACCTTTGTAAATGATAAATTTAAGGAATTACTCGGTATTGACGACAAAAGTTCTGCTTTTAATCCAATTAATATGACGCCTTGGGACTTTATTTATCCCGACGACATACCTAGACTTAAAGAAATCGCTAGCAAATATAACGGCAAGTCTAATATAAACGAAGTTGTCTACCGTGCAATAAAAACAGACGGCAGTTTAATTTGGATAAGTCAACGCACTCAACATCTAGTAGACGAGCTTGGAAAGGAATATGTGTACGCTTTTTGCACTGACATCACTTCGCAAAAAGTTACCGAGCAAGCCCTACGTGAAAGTAGGTCACGCTATTTAGCGGCAATTAAGTCGTCAAACATTAATATTTGGGAATATGATTACGAAAAAGATACTTTAACTATTCTATCAACTTCGCCACGAGCTAGCACTAAGCAAACTTTAATTACTAATTATATAGCTTCGCTTGTTCCCGGTAAATATATGCGCAAAGACTCTGTCGAACACCTATTAGTTATGATTGAAAAATTAAAAAAGGGCGTTAGCGAAGTTACAACAGATTTGTGGCTAAGACAAAACGAAGAAGACGAATTTTGGTGCGAACGTGTTATATATACTAACTATTTTGACGAGAACGGCAAACCCGAGAGAGCTTACTGCGTCGGCAGAGATATCACTAGGGAAAAAGAGGCAGAGCAACGTTACGTTGACGAATTATCATATCGTGAAGCAATGCAAAAGGCTACAATGGCGTCAGTCAATGTAAATTTAACCAAAAATATAATCATAGATTATAAGAGTATTTTTCCCGAGCTTACCGCTCGTATGAGCGTAGCAAGCACTGCGCAAGAATATTTTGAGCAAGTTTACAAGCAATTAGCTACGCCAAAAATGCAAAAAGACTGCGCCGCCATTTTCGGCAGAGATTCTTTATTGCGACAGTTTGCAAACGGCATAACAACGGCGTCCATTGAACTTACTAGAAATATATTAGGTTGTAGATACTGGACAAAAATGACTGCGCACATGATGAAAAACGTAGAAACCGGCGAAATAAACGCCTTTGTATATTCTTCCAATATCACAAATGAAAAAACTATGCAAAATATTATGAATGCGATTGTTATGACCGACTATGATTTTTTGGTAGTAATAGATGCAGCCCGAAACGTGGCTGTTAGATATAGCGAGAAAGAATTAGGCAACGCTTATGTGTACGAGAGTCAAAACTTTGAAGAAGATACTTACGAATATTTGCGTCAATATCTTTGCAAAGAAGACGTTGAGCGTGTTGAAAAAGAGATAACCCTTAAAAATATATTAGCCAATCTTGAAACAAGCAAAATATATAGTATATATTACGCTATACCCAATGGTAGCGGTGGTAAATTGCATAAACAACTGCGATTTAGCTACATAAACAAAGAATTAAAGAGCATTTTAATGGCAAGAGTAGATATTACAAACGCTATTGTTGAACAAGAGAAGAAGAATCAAGAATTAGTCTTGGCAGTAAAAATGGCTGAGCAAGCAAACAAGGCAAAGAGCGAATTTCTCTCTCGCATCAGTCACGAAATAAGAACGCCTATGAGCGCTATTATGGGTATGGACGAGCTTGCCTTTCAACAAATTGACAATCAAGCTTTTGTTAAAGAGTGTATTCAACGTTCGCAATACGCTTCGAGATATTTACTTCAACTGCTAAATGATATTTTAGATATGGCAAAAATTGAGAGCGGAAAAGTTTCTCTTAAAAACGAAGTCATTGTTTGTCAACCTTTTTTAGATTCAATAAATACCATTATTCAAATGCAAGCCCTTGAAAAGGGCGTTAACTATGTAATAACCAAGTTTGAAGGATTTAATTACAGTTATTTAGGCGATGGAGTGAGGTTACAACAAATACTAATCAACATTCTTTCAAATGCCGTTAAATTTACCCCTCGTGGCGGGACAGTTTGCCTTGATATTATTAAAGTCGGCGGAAGCGATAAAATTACTAACATTTGTTATAAAATTAGCGACACCGGAATAGGTATTAGCAAAAACTTCTTAAAAGATATTTTCAAACCATTCTCACAAGAGCATAGCGGTTTAAAAGACGGGTATGGAGGTAGTGGACTTGGACTTGCTATATGTAAAAACCTTGTCAAACTAATGAATGGCAGTATCAAAGTAGAAAGTAAACTTGGCCTAGGCACGACTTTCTTTGTTACAATTCCGCTCGGCGTTGTTGAAGAACAAGCAAGCGAAGATATATCGTTTGTTTCGGCTGAGCGTAAAGAAAAATATAATTTTAGCGGAAGAAAAATATTGCTTGTAGAAGACCAGCAAATCAATATTCTAATTGCAAAGAAGTTGTTAGAATTTAAAAATGCCGTTGTAGACATAGCCGAGAATGGATTAATTGGACTTAAAATGTTTGAAAGTTCGCCGGAGAGTTATGACGCAATATTAATGGATATTAGAATGCCTGTAATGGACGGGCTACAATCAAGCATAAATATAAGAAATTTAAATAATCATTGGGCAAAAGTTGTACCTATAATAGCAATGTCGGCTAACGCTTTTGACGAGGACGTCGAGAAGTCAAAAAAGTCGGGTATGAACACCCATCTTGCAAAGCCTATTAATTCGAATTTGCTATATAGCACATTAGACGAATTGTTTGTAAAGGAAGGTAAAAATATAAATGGATAAAGTTTTTGAAAAATTAAAAATATATGGGGCGGATATCGAAGGGATAATGGGCAGATTTGTAAACGATGTTGAACTGTATCACGCTTGCCTTATTACTTATGTAACCGACCAAGCCTTTGTAAAACTAGGCGAAGCGCTACGGTCTAAGAATTACGACTCGGCTTTTGAGTACGCCCACGCTCTTAAAGGCACGACGGGCAATATGGGACTTACGCCCCTTTACGATATAACTTGCGCTCTTGTCGAAGATTTGCGTAAAAATCAATATGCAAATGTTTTGCGTTACTACGGGCAAATCCTCAAACACTTAAATCAAATTAAAATTATAATTCAAATAGATTGACATAGAAGCGTCTTAAATTTGCTAGCCAAATCAAAATAATTATTTAACTATTATTTAGAATATAGTTGACAAGGCATAAAAGTATGATATAATAATGATAATCATTATCAATATTAAGGAAATCAATGAACAACTCACAACAACGAGATACAATATTAAAAGTAGTAAATTCTAGTTGCGACCACCCCAACGCCGAAGTCGTGCTTGAAAGGGCTCGTGAGATAATGCCGTCAATTAATATTGCAACTGTTTATCGCAATCTTGCCGTTTTGGAGAGCGCAAAAAAGATATTGCGTATATCGATACCAAACGGAGATAGATTTGACAAGACTTTAACGCCACACGCTCATTTTCGCTGTCAAAAATGCGATAAAATATTTGATATTGATTTAGACGACCTTAACCAATGCGTAATCGATACAAGACGGAAATATTCGTGTCAAATTGACAAAGTTGACCTAGTGTTTAGCGGTTTGTGCGTTAATTGTAAGAAAAATTTAAATTAAGGAGATACATATATGAAATTTTATAGGTGCAAACATTGTGGCAATATAATTGCCTATGTAAAAGACTCGGGAGTACCAATTATCTGTTGTGGCGAGCCTATGCAAGAAATAGTAGCTAATACGGTTGACGCTTCTCGTGAAAAACATTTGCCCGTTGTAGAGCAAACAGGCGCAAGCGTCAAGGTAAAAGTCGGCTCAGTCGACCACCCTATGACCGAGCAACACTACATTCAATGGATAGCTATTCACACTAAGCAAGGCAATCAACGCAAAGAGTTAACGCCAAATTCCGCTCCGTTTGCTTGTTTTGAGCTATGTGGCGGAGACGAAATTATAGCCGTTTATGCTTATTGCAACCTACACGGACTTTGGAAGGCATAAAACATTTTTGTAGCAGTTTAACAAATTTGTCAATGGAAATATAAATTAGAAAAAGTTGAAATTGATTAGCTTAGTCAAACCACCTAATACCAAGAATTAAATGGTTACTTAACAATCGATTTTTAATTTAATAACAAATTACCTCCAACAAACGCCGATAAGTTTAGCTTATCGGTTTTTGTTTTGTAAATTTAAATTAAAGCTATACATCTTAATTTGTAAACCAATTATTGCGTAGATATTATTAAATATTACGGTTACATTTTATTAAAAAAGCAAGAACATTTTTAAAGATGCTCTTGCTTAATTGATATTTACTTATTTTTAAGAATGTTTGACTAATCACAAATAAATCATAATAAATGTTTCTAAAAATTAAAATTTGTTAGACAGCCCAAGCAAATATTCTATCGAACAGCCAAAATATTCGGCGAGAATAATTAAAGTTGGTACTTCGGGTATAAGTTTAAGTTTAATCCATCTTGAAAAATAGCTGTTTGGTATTTTGCAATCGGTGTAAACTCGGTAAAAAGATATGCCTCTGCTCTTTGTAAGTTCGGTCACACGTTGCGCAAAAGTTGAAGACCCGCCAGGAAATTTTATGGGCGAATCGGTCAAGCCCAGTAAATAGTCTATCGAACAGTTAAAAAAATTGGACAGTCTTATAAGATTGAAGGGTTTTGGGTAGACATTTTTTGTTAGCCAAGCCGAAATGGTGGTGTTAGGACACCCGCTAGCTTTTTCAAGCGAAGAATTATTTAGATTTTGTTCTTGCATAAGTTCGGTTAACCTTTCGGCAAAATTCGACAAAATAAACATAAAAATTCACTTCCTTTAACAATATTTTAAACTTCTTGCCTATATTTTAATTGCATTCGCTGTAAGTATAGGTATATAATAGTGTTAACACAAATAACAAATTAATTCGCAAAGGAGAAACATTATATGCTAAGTTTACTATATTTAATAGGGGAATTACTTATGTTGGAAGTTGAAGAGATTAAAAATGTAACCTATCCAAAATGCGAAACACCAACGCATTTATTAATTGAAATGGTAGAAGGAATTAACTACAAGCTAGAACTAAGTAAATTAAATTAAGGTATACAATCTTGGCTAGATACAATTCTTGTTTATAAGTCAAAATAACTAACCTAATATAACGACAATGCTTGTAAAAGCAAGAATAAATAATTGCATAAATTGTAATTGCAATATAATGTTCGACTAAATCAAATCGACATAATATAGCATCGACATAATATAATAAGGTATATTAAAAATAAAGCAAAAAACGCAAAACGCTATTGTAAAATTTTCTAAGTATGATATAATTAGAAAAAATGGAAGAGTGACTTATGAATAACAATAATTTTAATGCAACTAACAGTTTATCTTCATTACAAGTTAAACCAAACAAGTTTGGCAAAACTGGTAGGTTTTTTGGTTTTTTAAGAACGCTTAGCCTCATATATTCGACAGTAGCTTGTTTGGCGATTATCGGCGTATTCTTTTACGCTTTTGTCTTGATGATAATAATATTTTGTTCGCTGTTTACTTTGCTAGCCTCGCCGGCATTTATGGCTTTGTTTGATAACGGCGACCAAGCCATCGCTCTATGCCAGCAACTGTTTAATACTTTGCCGATAGGGGCTGTCGCTACTATTATATTTTCTATTATTTCTTCTATTGTTGTTAAGAAAGATATAAACTGGATTAAAGTAAAGAGCGTAAAAAATAAGAATACAGTCGCAATTGTAATATCGGTAGTATATTTGATAATATTTGGCGTAGTTTATTGGTTAATTGCCTCCGGAAACTTAACTTTTGGCTAAAATAATTGTTTTATATTATAAGATGCGATACAAATACTTTCTTCTTGCTAAAATATCGTAAATGTCAAAACTTCATAGTTTAAAATAGACAAAGGTTAAAACTTTCTAGTAGTTTACAAACAAAGGTTAAAATATCATAATGGTCTTAAACAAAACAAAACGACAATAATTAATTATTGTCGTTTTTTGGTGGGTGATACAGGACTCGAACCTGTGACTTCCTCCATGTGACGGAGGCACTCTACCAACTGAGTCAATCACCCAACTAAAATTTGTATTTACATTATATCATATTTAATAGATTTGTAAAGATTTTATTAGAGTTTTATCTTTTGACAAATAAAAAAATGTAGTTTTAGATAAAATAAAAAAGAAGCAGTTAAACTGCTTCTAGTGGTGCGAGAGATGAGACTTGAACTCACACGGTAAAACCACACGCCCCTTAAACGTGCGCGTCTGCCATTCCGCCACTCTCGCTAGCACATTGATTATATAACTATCCACCCTTTTTTGTCAACGAAAATACAAATTTTGTTGGTTAAAATTTTAATTAATTTGATAAAACTTATTTTTTACGCTTATAAATAATATTAATTGCCTTAAATAGCTTTTTAACTATTCTATGTTGATATAAAAACTCATTATAGCTATGTCTAAATATATATTACTACTAAATTTAAAGTTAAAATTGAGTTATCATAACTTGCGACAAATTATTTATTTCAAACTATTCGCAAGGCTTTGATTTTTTTAATTTTTGTGCTATTATAATAATATCGTATAACTTTTTTAACTCTTGCGGATATGGCGGAATTGGCAGACGCGCTAGATTCAGGTTCTAGTGGGGGCGACTTCGTGCAGGTTCAACTCCTGTTATCCGCACCAAAGCTTAGCCTTTTAAGGCTTGACTAGTCCTACAATCGGGTCGATATGTTTACTTCTAGTTGTTAGTAGCTAAACATATCTAGCCGTGTAGGGCTTTTTACAGCCTTAAAACACACTGTTTTAAGTTATAAATTAAGGCTGTAATAAAGATATTACAGCCTTAAAAATTAAATTAAATTAAGCCAACAAACAACTAAATGTTTTGCTCATAACTTTATGTGTTATTAGTATTATTGTTTCTTTTTAAGTAATACGATTACTGCAAATGTAACTGAGCATACGCTAATTACTAAGGAAACAATACCGAAAACATTGTTTGCGGGTTTGCCGTCAGCGCCATTAGTTCCGTTTGTTCCATTTGTTCCGTCAACGCCATTTGTTCCATTTGTTCCATCAACGCCGTCTTTGCCATTTGTTCCGTTTGTTCCATCAACGCCGTCTTTGCCGTTTGTTCCATTAGTTCCGTTTGTTCCGTCAACGCCGTTAGCGCCTGTGTCGCCCTTTACAAGACCTAGTTCAACCGTTGAGCCATCATTATAGACCATGACAAGCATGTTGTTTTGGTCTATGCGCAAATCAACAATTACTTTGTTAACTTCGGTCATACGATTGCTAGAATATTTATAATTGTTCATATCAACGCCAGAAGCAAGGTAAGCTATTAAAGCTTCTTCAAGCGCTCCAAATTGACCAATTTCTCCGCAAGCTTTTAGCATTGTATATCCGTCGCCACCGGCAGCGGTAAAGTCGTTTGTTGCAAGCGAATATGTCTTATTTTCGTATGTTTCGGGTTGTCCCTTAACAATAGGTTGATAAGCTCCGTCTTTATAAACTGTTGCTTTGCCGATAGTTATTGATATAACTCTATCGCCAGCGCTTCTTTCGCCATCAAATACATATTTAAAGCCTGCAATTTGTGGGAAACCACCGCTAGTGCTTGGATAATCTTTTATGCCGTGTTCAAGCATAGCTTTGATTGTGCCTACCGATACGGTTTTGGTTACAACATAGTTGCCAAAGGGGAATACTGTAACGAGGTCTTTCTTTGTTATGTCGCCCTTTTCGATGTTTGTTCTAATACCGCCACCGTTAGTGAAAGCTAATTCGGCGTTGCCGTAGAATTTCATAGCGTCGGTTGCAAAGTCGCCTAAGTTGGTTTGGCTTCTACGCACGTTATTTCTTATTCCGTTAAGAGTAACGCTTGTTACGCCAACTTTTTCAGCAAGTAATGTTTCTGTTTCGGCATTTAATTGTGTTAATAATGCTTTGGTTGTAGCTTCTTCTTCTAATGTTTTGTCGTTAACAAGGCTAGCTGTTATGCTTGCTCCGTTAAGTACTACTACGCCTATACGCTCGATATAGTTGCCGGCAGAAACTATTAATGCGCCGTTTACAAGTTTACCTGTTGTAAGAGTAGTGTGACTATGACCGTCAACAATTAGATTAATACCCGTAACTTGTTCTGCGAGATACTGTGATGTTTCGTTTCCGCTTGATAAGTCAAGTCCTAAGTGGGTAAGAGCTATGATATAGTCGCAGTTTAATGCTTTTAGAGCGGCTACTTCTTCTGTTGCAGTAGCTACTATGTCGTTAAACTTGTAGCCCTTAGTGTTGTCTGGGTGAGATTTAGTAAGTGTTTCTTTTGTTGAAAGGCCAAAAATACCAATTTTCTTTCCGCCTCTTTCGATTACAATGTGAGAGTCAAGAGGTTTGGTATTATCGTCTTTTGCAAAGTTAGCCGAAAGAATTTTGCCTGCAAATGTTGCGCCCGTATAAGTTGCGTCTTTGCCTGCAAATTGAAGTAATCTAGCTGTGCCATAGTTAAAGTCGTGGTTACCAGGAACCATAGCGTCGTAACCGACTTGATTTAAAATCTTAACTATGTTTTCGCCCTTAGTCATATTAGCTATTGGCAAACCGTGCAATACGTCGCCTGCGTCAAGCGTAACAACGGTTGCGCCTGCCTTTTCGTACATAGCCTTTAAGGTCTTAACCCTAGCAAATCCTAATTGCGGTGTTCTCGCTTTAACATCTGCTATGGCTCTGCCGTGCGTGTCGTTAGTATGTATAACTACGACTTGCCCTGTCATATCGCCAAGTTCTGCCGCATAGACAGTGTTTGGAACGATAAACATAGATACTGCAAAAATAATAGTAAACATTATTACTACTAATCTTTTAAGTTGTTTCATGTGCGCCTCCCAAAATAATAATAATATAATAAGTCCAAGACTTGTTATTTAGTAATTATGCTTTGGTACAAACCATAACAAAAATGTTTGGCTTAACTCTTTTTAAAACGACTTTGTACACCTCTTAGGCTAGCATATTTGTTTTGTAATGTCAATAGAAGATTACAATCCAAAAGGCATATAAAGAAATAATTTTTCACTATTTAAGTTGAGTAAATATTATTTAAATTCGTAACTAATTTAACGTTTAAAAATATTATGCGTAAATAATATAGCAACGTATCTTTAAACCTCAACTTGTATTAATATGTAGTTTAAGTCGGTTTTAAGTTTAACTATTTCATTTGAATTTAAGGTTATGTTCAAAGTTTGTCCGCTAAGTAAGTCGAACTGTTTGACAATTTTACAATTTGTAATTTCAACTTTTATGTCGGTTACGGCATAGATAAAGCACCACTTTGCTTGATTAGATTGTAAATAGATATCTTCTAAGCCCTTACAAAGCCTCATAGAGCCACAAACTCCGCTTGTCGTAAAAAGGTTAAGGTCTTGTCCTTTGCCGTAGCAAGTTATGGGACAAGAGCCGTTAAACTCATATATTTGACAATTATTAAGGCGAATATTTTGTTTGGTGTGTTGGTCTTGCAAAGTAAAAGAACAACCGATAGGGGCGATAAATCTATTTATATTAGGTAAAATTGTAAAGTTGCTTTGCTCAATTTCAATAGTAGCAGAACTAACTCTAAACAAAAAATCTCGCTTAGCGTAATCTGCGCAAGTTGGATAAATAAATATTTGTCTAGTTTTTCCGCCCGACCAGACAGTTGTTAAATAGTCTGCTTGTGTTATTATTTTTGTTTGCATAGTCGTCCTCGCCGTTAATTTTATTAGAAATTATTTTAATAACGCATAAGAAAATTTTACCATAGTAACAATTTTAATGCAATATATATTAACTTTACTTTTTGTTTTTTTAAGGAAATTTAGGGTTGACAAAAGTTGTGAAAAGTATTATCTTATTAGTAGTTGTGGCAGTATTTGTTTTTAGCTCAGCCACCTTATTATTTATTTTTTACAAGGAGAAACTATGCAAACTTTGCTTTATACCCCTAGCGAAAAGGTCATTAAATCTACAAAAATGTATGATTTTATGCGCTATGTCAATCAAAAATTATCTCTGCCTGCAACCATAAACGGCGTAGCTATGGTAGAGCTTACCGATTACAAAACTCTTTACAAGTGGTCGGTTGAAAATATCGAACAATTTTGGGATATGCTTTGGAAATATCTTGACATAATCTCTACGCCTTATTCTAAGGTAGTAGACGACCTACATAAGTTTCCCGGAGCGAATTGGTTTATAGGCGCTAAGCTCAACTATGCTGAGAATATTTTGCGTTTCAGCCATTCTTCTTCTCCCGCCATTATATTTAGAGGCGAGAACAAAATTAGAAGTGAAATGTCGCACAAGCAACTTCACGAAGAAGTTATTCGCTTAGCTATGTCGCTTAAAGAGCTTGGCGTAGGCAAGGGCGATACCGTAAGCGCATATATGCCTAACATTCCTCAAACCATAATCGCTATGCTTGCGACGACTTCTTTGGGCGCAATTTGGTGTTCGTGCGCAACTGATATAGGTACGCTTGCCGCTATTGATAGGCTTGGTCAAGTCAACCCTAAGGTCTTATTTACAGCTGACGGATATTATTATAAGGGCGTAAGTTTTGATTGTTTAAGCAAAGCTAACATTATAGCGCAAGGTATTCCTACCCTTAAAAAGGTTATTGTAGCTCACTATGCCGGCGACAACGATATTTCTAAGGTTGCAAACGCCATTTCTTATCAAGATTTTTTATCAAACGGCGATATTTCCACCTTTAAATATGAGCAAGTCGAGGCTAATACTCCTATGGTTACTATGTTTAGTTCTGGCACAACTGGCAAACCTAAGTGTATGGTTCAATCGGTAGCCGGTCTACTGATAAATCAACTTAAAGAACTTGTCTTGCATCACGACGTAAAACCAACGGATAGAATGCTCTACATAACTACGTGCAGTTGGATGATGTGGAATTGGCAAGCCGCAGCCTTAGGCGCAGGTTCGAGCATAGTTCTTTACGACGGCAACCCTAGTTACCCCGACACTAGCGCAATTTGGAAAATTCTTGAAGAAGAACAAGTAAGCATATTTGGTCTTTCGGCAAGCTATATCCATTCTTTACTCGCCGAAGGTTTTGTTCCTAAGGACGTTTGTGACTTATCGCATTTGCGTTGCATTTCTCAAACTGGTTCGGCGCTTTCGGACGAAGGTTTTAAATATGTTTATAGGGCTATTAAGAGCGACCTACACTTCAATTCTATTGCGGGTGGCACTGACATTAACGGTTGTTTTGCGTCGGGCAACCCTATTAGCCCGGTTTATTCTAACGAATTGCAAGCTCCCGGCTTAGGTATGAAGATTGAGTGTTTTGACGAACAAGGCAAACCTATACGTGACACGCAGGGCGAACTAGTTTGTCTTGCTCCAACGCCGTCTATGCCCATTTATTTTTATAACGACACTAATAATGAACGTTATCTTACTGCGTATTTTAAAGTTTACCCAAACATTTGGTATCACGGCGACTATGTAACTTTTAATTCGCAAACAGGTGGTATTACTTTTTATGGTAGAAGCGACAGCGTTCTTAAACCTTCGGGCGTTCGCATTGGCACGGCTGAAATATATAATCAAGTCGAAAAAATTACCTCAGTTAAAGACAGCCTTGCAATAGGGCAAAACTATCACGACGACCAAAGGGTGCTATTATTTGTTCAACTCAAAGAAGGTTACGTTTTAGACGATGCGTTAATCAAAGAAATAAAAACTACATTACGCAAAAATGCTTCGCCTAGACACGTTCCCGCTTTAATCATTGCAGTTCCCGACATTCCAAAGACGCTTAACGGCAAAAAAGTTGAAAGCGCAGTTACAAATATTGTAAATTGTAGAAAAGTAACTAATAGAGATGCGTTGGCAAATCCCGAGTCGCTGGATTTCTTTACGCAAATTCTGCCGGAATTGCAAAAATAATTAAAAATATATAAGTGAAGTACATTTTAATACTACATTATGTCTAATCTTTGTTGACATAATTGAAAAAATACTGTAATATTTCACTATAACACTGGGAGATAAAATATGAACATTAAAATTACTTCTGACAGTACCTCCGACTTAAATGTAGATTACTTAACTAAACAAGAAATAGACATTTTTCCGCTGTATATCCATTTAGGCGAAATAGAGTATTTAGACGGTATTACCATTAATCCATCTAAAATAATTAGCTATGTCAACACAACTAAAAAATTGCCAAGCACTTCGGCTGTGACTATTGAGGACTATAAAACAAAATTTACTCAATATGTTAAGCAAGGTTTAGCTGTAATTCACTTTACAATTTCGGACTCTATGTCTTCTTCCTATAACAATGCGCTTGTCGCTTCTAAGGGGCTACCCAACGTTTATGTTGTAAATAGTCAAAACTTATCTACCGGCATAGGTTTGTTGATAATGTACGCTTGCGATTTAAGAGCAAAGGGCTTAGGCGTAGAAGAAATTTTTAAAAAAGTAACAAGTCGAGTACCTTATGTGCAAGCCTCTTTTGTACTGGATAGGCTAGATTATTTATATAAAGGCGGTAGATGCTCGGCGCTTGCGTTACTTGGCGCAAATGTGCTTATGATTCGTCCGTCAATCGAAGTCAAAGAAGGTAAAATGGTAGTGGGCAAAAAGCAATTTGGCACGCTTAAACACTGTATCGGCAAATATATCGAAGACATTTTAGCTCATTATAACAACCCCGACACCACACGTATTTTCTTTACAACCACAACTATTCTAGAAGAAAATAGGCAACTTGTATTAGATATTCTTAAAGAAAAGACTAATTTTAAAGAAATTATCGAAACAAAAGCCGGTTGCACCATAACAAGCCATTGCGGACCTAACTGTTTAGGTATTTTATTTATCAACGATGGCGGAGTAAAAGATTAGTCTTATCACTCACTATAATTTTTAGCAAAGTTTAAGCCTTACAAATATATTGTAAGGCTTTTTTGTGGTTAAAATTTTTAAAAAATATTTAGTTATTAAATTAATCTTTGCTAGCGCTAGCTAAAAAGTCAAATAGTTTGTCAAGTCCTTCGTAGCACTCTTTAAGGTCAAAATTCGATTGAAATTCGTGTTGCAACTTATCGCTTGTGGTTGTTGGCAAATAGTCTACTACGTTTACGCCCAAACTTTTAAGTTTTGCCGACATTTCTTGATTTTGTTTATAGAATGGGTCGTAGTCACCGCAAATAATATAGGTATCTGGGTAGTCTGCGTTAACGTTGCTAATTGTGTCGATAAGACCTGCGTAAGGCGAATTCTCATATTCTTTTACGCCTGTAAACATCCACATAGCTTGGTTAAGCAAAGGAAAATTGGTATCTCTAACGGTGTAGAAGTTAAAAAAACCGCAAAGTAGCAACACACCTTTAAGTTGGTCGGGCTTAATTACAGGCGTAAGCGATAATTTATTTGCAAATGCCTCGTTAGTGTACAAGCAACCTAATTGTCCGCTTAGGTGACCTCCGGCAGAATCTCCGCCGATAAATATTTTGTCGCTATCTATATTATACTTAGTTGCATTATCAAGTAAAAACTTAATAGCGTCATTAACTTGAATTAGTTGAGTAGGGTAGACCGCTTCGGGCGAAAGCAAGTAATTTATGTTAGCTACGACATAACCTTTTTGGGCGATAACTCGGCAATAAGCCTCTTTGGTAAGTTTATCTCCGCTAGTGTAGTAACCGCCGTGAATATATACAATTAAAGGCAATTTTTGCGAGTTGTTCTTCGGCGAGATAATATCAAGTATATTTTCGCCAAATTTAGAAGAATATTCTACGTTTGCTATTTTATCGGTTAAAAGTAGTATCTCGCTGTAATTTTCAGGGGTAGAAGGGTTCTTGTCGTTACAAACAATATCCATAACTATTTCAGCAATAGCGTATGAAGTAGATAGAACTATGCCGAAAATTATAACAAATAGCAGTAATATGGCTACTACATAAAACCAAACTTTTTTGTATATTGGTTTCTTAATTTTATCCATCGTTTCTCCTTAATGTCCAGATATTTAGTATTAGATATTGTTTTAATTGTAGCTTGTAAATAAATATCTGTCAAGATGTATTGTTTAGGTCAAAATATTTGTAAATTTAGAAAGTTTTTTAAAAAAAACTATTGCTATTTTATGTAATATATTGTAACATTATAATACAAAGTATTTTTAAATCATTAAATGGGGTAGTATTTGTTTAAGTTAGTAATTACATTTATAATAATGTTGCTAATTGCTGTTGTAGCAGATATTGTGTTGTGGTTTTTTAAATATTCTTCATTTTGTAATGACAATGCCTCATTTTTAAATTTTTACGACAACAAAATTTTTAAGGTAAATAGAATACCCCCCCCACAGGTAAATAACCATTCCTTTAACACCTTTTTAGTACTTTCCATAGTAGGTTTAGTATCTATATTTGTTTCGGTAAACTATGTAGAAGTTTCTAGTTTTATTAA
>JAVVRZ010000009.1 GCA_036654455.1 Clostridia bacterium
CCCAGGCGGGATACTTATTGTGTTAACTGCGACACCGAAGGAGTCGTACCTCCAGCATCTAGTATCCATCGTTTACAGTGTGGACTACCAGGGTATCTAATCCTGTTTGCTCCCCACACTTTCGAGCCTCAGCGTCAGTTAATGTCCAGAAAGTCGCCTTCGCCACTGGTGTTCCTCCTAATATCTACGCATTCCACCGCTACACTAGGAATTCCACTTTCCTCTCCATCACTCAAGTAAAGTAGTTTTAAAAGCAGTTCCGAGGTTAAGCCTCGGGATTTCACTCCTAACTTACTATACCGCCTACGCTCCCTTTACGCCCAGTCATTCCGGACAACGCTTGCCACCTACGTATTACCGCGACTGCTGGCACGTAGTTAGTCGTGGCTTATTCTTTGGGTACCGTCATTTATTCGTCCCCAATTAAAGAACTTTACAATCCGAAGACCTTCATCATTCACGCGGCGTTGCTGGGTCAGAGTTGCCTCCATTGCCCAATATTCCCCACTGCTGCCTCCCGTAGGAGTCTGGACCGTATCTCAGTTCCAGTGTGGCCGATCACCCTCTCAGGTCGGCTACCCATCGAAGCCTTGGTGGGCCGTTACCCCGCCAACTAGCTAATGGGACGCGAGCCCCTCCTATACCGATAAATCTTTTACCACAAATAGATGCCTATTCGTAGTCATATACCGTATTAGCACAAGTTTCCCTGTGTTATCCCGTAGTATAGGGTAGGTTGCTCACGCGTTACTCACCCGTCCGCCACTCAGTATATTGCTATACTTCGTTCGACTTGCATGTGTAAGGCACGCCGCCAGCGTTCGTCCTGAGCCAGGATCAAACTCTTAAGTTTAATCTGACTATTTTTAACATTGGTGTGAATATCACACCGCTGGCTAAAATTCATTTTTGTTGTTTATTGACTGTGTTTTTTTAATTCTTGCTATTCTCTTTTCAAGCTACTGTGCTGTTTGAGGCAGTTTTGCCGACAGCCTTAATATAATAACACCAGTATATTATCTTGTCAACGAATTTTAGCAAAATAATTAAAAAATTTTTGAAATATTTTGAAGAAAAGTTTTGTACGCCCTTTTGCCCTAAATTAAAGGTTTTAAGGCTGTTTTGACGGTTTTTGACGCCTGTAAAGGCATTTAAAAAAGATGTTGAGTTTGTAAAAATCATTTTTATAGTATATATCATCTAATAGTAAAAAAATATATTATTTTTTCGCTATAAGCTCCCACGGGGTAATTATGCCCAAAAGCTTGTCTTCCGGCTTGCCATATTCGGTTACAAACAGCATAGCTAGCTTGTCATTATGCTCGTAAGCCTTTTCAAAAATTGCTTGGGCTTGCAATAAGGAAGCGTCGTTATCTATAAAAGCGTAGTGTTTATCAATATTTGTATATTCGGCAAGTTGACTGACAACGGTATCGGCTTCAATAGGTCTTTCGGTTTGAACTACATAAGAAAATATCGCCGATTTAGTAAGTACGCCTATAACTCTACTATAATTAAGAATAGGCACGCTTGACAATCCTTTAAAATACATTGACTTGGCAAGCGGTAGCAGTTTGCTATCTTTTGAAGCCGTTAACAATTCTTCGGTCTTAATACATATAGAATAACAATTTGTAGGGCAATCAATTAAATTTATAATTTTATCTAATAAATCAATGATGGCTTGCGAAGGCTCGATTAAATATTGCCCTTCGACCTTAGGGTTGTGAGATAAAACGTTTCTTACTTCTCTACAATAATTTAATTGTTCGTAATATTTCTTAAATTCTTGCGTGCGAGCCAAAAACATTACGCAATTATCTCTACCGCAGTTGTAATGCGTCTCTATTAAATTCTCTAATTTACTGTATTTATCTAAAAAATCAATAACTCTTGTCATACTGCCTCCGTTTTAATCATTCTTAGCAATTTTTATAGGTTTGACCTTGCTAGGATAGGAATAGTAAGCGCATTGTATATTTGCATTATATAGCTTGCGAACCTTGTCGGCTCTTTTGCCAAACTGTCGTTCAAAATTTTGGTCGCTAGTAAATAGATAAAAATTCCAATCGGGCAAGCGAGAATAAAGTTTGCCTAAATCTTTATTTATTTGAATAATGTCCTCTACTTCGCCAACTCGTTGACCATAGGGAAGATTGCTTACCAACACTCCAAAACGAATGTCGCTAGTAAATTTGTTCATAGGCGCAACTTGCCAGTTAATATATTTGTCTACGCCGGCTTGTTTAGCGTGATAACGAGAAATGTCGATAGCCTCGCTACTGATATCGTAACCCGAAATATCTACTCGCCTATCAAGCGTTTGCTTGTCTTGCGCTTCTTCTTTTGCCAAATCGTAACTCTTGTTGTCAAAAGTATGCCAGTGGCGGTAGTCGTAATCTCTATACAGACCGGGAGCAATATTTAAGGCTCGCAAACAAGCCTCTATTGGAATAGTACCGCTACCGCAAAATAAATCTACTAATGTTTTGTCGGGATTATAAATTGAAAAGTCAATTAAAGCGTTTGCCAGAGTTTCTTTCATAGGCGCTTGGTGAGATAACGTTCGATAGCCTCGCTTGTGAAGCCCTTCGCCCGTAGTGTCAAGGGTTATAACGGCATTGTCGCCTAGCAAGGCTATTTCTATCTTGTACCTTGAACCCGTCTCATTTAAGTTACATTTATAGCAGTCGTAAAGTTTGTTGATAATAGCTTTTTTTACAATAGAAGTAAGCGACTTAATTGCAAACAATTTGCTATTTATGCTTTTGCCATATACTAAAATTCTTGCGTCGACAGGCAAAATATCTTGCCAACAAAACGCATAGACATTGTCGTATACTTGGTCAAAGGTTTGAGCGTTAAACTCGGCTAGTTTAATTAGCACCCTTTCTCCGCTACGCAAACACATATTAAGTCGGGCGATGTCTTCTTGCTCGCCGACAAGTTTAATTCTACCGTTATCTGCCTTTGCGTTAGGATAGCCTAAACGTTCTAGTTCTCTTTTTACTACGGATTCGACCCCGCTTGCCGAAGGAATAAATAAATCATACATAATTTGATTATATCTTGTTTGTAGCCTTTTTGTCAACGCCTACAAAAATATATATTACTTTTATTCGCTAAGGGTTAACTATATATTGACTAGTTTCTTTCTGGTTGACATATTGAAAAAAATCAAGTACCCTACTAAAAAGGAGAGTAAACTATGAAAGAAATATTTGAGCAAATACTTGATAAAGATGAGGAAATAATAGAAATATTTAAACCTAACAAACGCAAGCTATATACTTCGACTTTGTTATTGAGTATTATTGCTATACTTGTTCCCGTTTTAGCTTGTCTACTACCTACGCTTATTTTGCGTCTTAATCTACTGTTATTACTTATACCTATTGGCGTATTTATTGTTGGATTAACTTTAACCTTAGTTTTTTTAAATATCTATTACAACAACTTATATTACGCTTATACCGACAAACGCTTAATTACTCGTACGGGCGTATTCGGCATTGATTACCGTTTTTTGGTAATTGATAGTATTGGCGCAACTAATGTTTATGTCAGTTTAATCGACAAGTTAGTAGCTAGAAACACCGGCTCGCTTATGTTTGGCAGTATGTCAAGTCCGCTGATTAATTCGGGAGATGGCGCAAACTCTGGTTACCGCTTTAACCACATCGTCGCCCCTTATGAGATGTACAAAAAGATTAAAGCCGTTATAGACCAAAGTAAAAACGCCAAACTTTAATATAATAACGACTTGTGACTTAAATAAAACAATTTTATCCAAAAATAAAGGACAATTTATCAAATTGTCCTTTATTTGTTTATAAGTTTATTATAATTATTTAAGGTTATCTTTGGTTTGATTAATAATATCTTCTTGCTTAATTTCGTCTTGTTTAAGTTCTTGATTTGTTTCTTCTTGACTAGATAATTTTGCCTGTTGCTTTTTTGCAAGGTCGTTAGTGTTTATGCTTTTGCCAAACACGAAGAAACGACATACAAGATATTCTGTCGCCATATTTACAATCATTGTAAGTATAAGCACAAGATATTCGTTCCAACCTATTCGAGTTAAAGCTATGCCCCACCAAATTGAAAGCGGGGTAAACACGCAGTAATAGGCAAATACTTTAAGCATAGCTATTGGAATATTATTTGCCGACTTAAAAGTAAACTTGCGATTAAAAGTAAAATTCCATATTACTGAAAGCACAAGGGCTATAAAATAATTTGGCCCATACTTAGCGTCGAGGGCAAAACTCGGCCAAACAACAAGTTCGTTAAGCAAAGTAAAGCTAACCATCTGTATAACGCCTGCCGACGCCGAAAACAATACAAATTTAAGGACTTGCAAAAAGTCTTCTTTTTTAGTCGCCATAATTAATTAGTCCTTGTAATCTAATACGTTGTTGCCGTTATTCCATAATTTGTCAAGTTGATAAACTTCTCGAATATCGCTATGAAAAATATGCACGACTACGTCTTGATAGTCTAAGCAGACCCACTTGCCTTCGCTAAGCCCTTCTTTGTGCTTAGGAAATATTTGCTCTTGCTCTAAACTTTCTTCTAAGTGTTCGGTGATTGCCTTAACCTGAGGGGCGGACTTGCCCGAACAAATTACAAAGTAGTCGGCAATGTCGCTCATACCCTTAATTTGTACGATTTTAATCTTCTCGGCTTTTTTGTCGCACAGAAGGGCGCAGATTTTTTTTGTTAATTCCTTGCTCATATTTTCTCCTTTAAATAGTATTCTATGGCTTGTTGAGTAAAAATACCTAACTGATTGGTCTTGCGCAAAGTCGCTTCGACAGCTTCTTTAAAGACATTTACAAAAGTTTGGTCAAGAGTGTTAGCAAAAAGATGCTTGGTTGGATATTCTCTTGACTCTTCAACCTTATCGGCAATATAGACGACCTTGTCTAGCTGAGTCATATTTGCCCTTGCAGTGGTATGATATTTAATAGCGTCAAGAATTTCTTGGTCGGTTATTCCATAATCTACCCTAGCTACTATTGCGCCTAATTCGGCGTGAACTACTTTTGCCGAACAATTATTTGGGTTGGTAAAACCGTATTTTTTCCATTCGTCTTGGCTGATGTTCTTAGCGCAGTCGTGCAAAGCGCAGGCTAAAAATACCCTTTCTTTCTCGATATTAGAGGGCAAAGATAAACCCGCAATAGTTGTGAAGAAGCTGTGCAAATACCGCTCTTGGTCTAAATTACGCCGTAATTTTGCCATTTTTGGAGCGTAAGAAGCGTATAGGTTGTTATCTTTAATATATTTATCGACTTGACTTGAAACTAAGTCTTGCGGTAAATTAAATTGGTAGGCTACTCGTATTCTTGTTGAAGAAATGTCGTTTGCAACCATATTGACCTTGACTATTCTCGCATTAAATTGTTGTTTAATTCTTTCGATATTTGCATCTAAATCGATATCGCTTCTGCCGACTACGGCAAGCGTAGCTATGTCGGCGATTTGCTGGGGAAAACGCCATAAGGCAAAATCTCGCAAGCTGTCGCCCCCTATAATTAGATATAATTCGTCGCCGGGGAATAATTTAATATAGTGTTTGAGAGTAAGCAAAGTGTAACTCTGCCCTCGTTTGTTCATCTCATAATAGTCAATTATAACCTTGTCAATTTCGCTAAACGCAAGTTCGGTTAAAGCTTTGCGGTGTCTTTTTGGAGTATCGGTCGTCTTGTGAGGCGGATTACCGCAAGGCAAAACAAAGACCTTGTCAAGACATAGTTGAGAAATAGAGCAAAGCAACATTTCTTTGTGAGCGTTGTGAGGCGGAGCAAAAGTCCCGCCGAAAATACCTATCTTCATAATTATATTATACACCAAAAATTAGTTGTAATCAACCCCTTTTACAAAACAAAACTTTTGGAGTTTTTATAAACAATTACTTTTAATTATTCTTTTGAACATTTTTTAAAAGTCTAAGCGACAAGCTAATCTAAAATTTTGGCTAAAATATTAGATTAAATACCTCAAAAATGTCAATAATTTAACTATGTCAAAAATGTCTAACACTTTATTAATATCAATAGGTTTATTTTTCCTATTATTTACTTGGTTTTATTTTTACACCGTCGTAGCTTGGTTATCGGCGTTATGCGCAGGCGTCGTGTCAATGGTATTTGCGGTAATTTTTTATAAATTAAGCTCTATTTCTAACAAAAAAGAACTTAGTAAAAAGCAAAAGCAAGAAAAAACTGCGCTTTCTACCTATCTAGCCTTAAACGAATGCGACTTTTTTAAACAAATTTACATCAAGTCGGGATACGCTGTCGAAGAAATAGAGAATGACTTTATCGCAACAAAACAAGAAAAAATCTTAATTTGTCAAAGATTTGAAATTGAGCAACTTAGCCCTACAAAAGTGGCTGGTTGCATAAAATTGAGTAAAAAGGTCGAGGCTAACAAGGTCGTAATTTTTTGTTCGACGGCTTCGGCTCAAACGCTTTCCTTTGTAAAAGCTAATCAAAACATTTGCGTTATTGTATTGCTTGAAGAAGTATATACCTTGCTAAAAACTCATAATATGTTGCCCGAATTAGATAAAAAAATAAAAATTACTCAAAAAAATGCCTTGCTTTGCAACTTATTTACAAGAACAAAAGCAAGGTTTTATTTCATTTCTAGCGTCGGGCTTGTGGCGACTTCGTTTTTAAGTTTTTTTCCTATTTACGCTTTAATTAGTTCGACAATACTATTTTTAATGGGTTTGTACGCTAAATTTAACAAAAAATACAATTATTATGAAAGTTATCCGTTAAATTTAACTTAAACAGCGTAAGTTTGCTACTAATTTAACCAAAAATTTTAGCAATATTTAGTTTAAATCTACAAATAAAATGTAAATCTAATTTGTTATAGACCGTTTATTTTCTTAAAGGTTGCTTTGCGCCACGCCTAGAATTAAGCAAATGCTCAAATTCTTTCTTCTCGGTAAATTTGTAAAGCACAATTTTATTGCCTATTTGTTGAACGCATTCGCATTCGGTTAGCTTGCAAATTTGCTCTATTAAGGTAGCCTTATCGACTTCGCAAGCCTTTAAGACACTTACTTTTGCAAGTTCGTTATGAAATAAAGTTGTCTTTATCTCCTCAATAATGTTATCGGCGATACCATTCTTGCCAATATTAATGTTCGGTTTGATACCGTTTGCTATACTGCGTAGCGTACTTCTTTCTTTTGCTGTTAACATTTTTTACTCCATATATTCAAATTCTATTTCACCGATTACAACAGTGTCGCCTTCTTGCATACCCTTAGCTTTAAGCTGGTCGATTATGCCTTTCTTTTTAATAATTGTTTGGAAATATCTAAAACTTTCGGTGTCGTCTAAATAAATTTTACGAGCTATGTCTTTGACAAAACCGCCGACAACTTCGTAAATGCCTTCGCCTCGTGAAACGACTTCAAATTGATTGATGTCGCATTGCTCAATCTCATAGGGCTCGAATTGCAACGGCTCGACCTTAGGCAAAGTGTCAAGTTTGGCTACGATTGCGTCAAGTAAGGGTTTGATCCCCTCGTGAATTAGCGCCATAGCTGGGTAAATCTTATATTTTTTACCATATTTTTGGCAAAACAACTCGTAATTTTGGTCGGCGCAAGGCATATCCATTTTGTTTGCGACCACAATTTGAGGTAATTTTGACAAATATTTGCTGTAAGACTTTAATTCGTTGTTAATTTTTTTAAAGTCTTCTATCGGCTCTCGTTCTTCGCTACCCGAAATATCTACAACGTGAACAAGCAATCTTACACGCTCTATGTGGCGTAAAAAGTCGTGTCCTAAACCTAGTCCATCGCTAGCGCCCTCGATTAAGCCGGGTATGTCGGCGACAACAAAAGTGTCGTCGTAATGTTTAACCACGCCTAAGTTGGGACTTAAAGTAGTAAAAGGATAATTTGCAATCTTGGGAGTAGCGTTGCTTATTACCGAAAGCAAGGTAGATTTGCCAACGTTTGGAAAGCCTATTAAGCCCACGTCGGCTATTGTTTTTAGTTCGAGGGTTATTTCAATCTCGGGGGTTATTACTCCGTTTTGGGCAAAATGAGGGGCTTGTCTACGAGAATTTGCATAGTGATAGTTGCCCCTACCGCCTTTTCCGCCCTTGTAGATTGTTGTCCTTTGACCATCGGCAAACATATCGGCTATAATGCGCTCTGTTTCAAAATCTTTAACAACTGTGCCTACTGGAACTTTAATTACTAGGTCTTCTCCGCCTCGTCCAAACTTCTTATTGCCCGAACCATTCTCGCCGTTACTAGCTTTAAAATGCTTCTTATGGGCAAAGTCGTTAAGAGTGTTTAGCGAATGAGTAGCTTCAAATATAACGTCGCCGCCTCGTCCTCCGTCGCCTCCGTCAGGCCCGCCGTTTGGAACAAATTTCTCGGTGTGGAAAGCTACGCTACCGTTGCCACCGTCGCCACTCTTTAAAAATATCTTTACCTTATCAACAAACATAATTTCTCCTTGAAAAATAATTCTACACTATTTATTGCCTTTTGTCGTTAAATTTATAGCAGATTGACTTTTTGCAAATTCGCAAAGTTGGCTTAGTCTACATATTTCGCATTTAGGTTTCCGTGAAAGGCAAACATAACGCCCTAACAGCAGTAATAAGTGATGGCTTGACGACCATAATTCTTGGTCGATTGCCTGCCTAAGCTGTTGTTCGGTCTTAGCAACGTTATTTGCTTGCGCAAGTCCTAACCTATTAGAAACCCTGAACACGTGGGTATCTACGGCTATTGCTTGACCGCCAAAGCCAACGGCGTAAACAACATTTGCCGTCTTTACCCCAACTCCGCTTAAAGTAAGCAATTCTTTAAGCGAACTAGGGACATTTGAATTAAAGTTGTCAATTAAACTTTGGCTACACGACAAAATATGGTCTGCCTTGTTATGATAAAATCCGCAAGAAAAAATAAGTTTTTCAAGTTCGACCTTACCTAGACTAACCATTGCTTGCGGAGTGTTGGCTCTTTTAAACAAAATTTTGGTCACCTGATTTACTCGTTTGTCGGTACATTGAGCCGACAAGATTACGCTAATAAGCAGTTCAAAGGGCGAACTAAATATTAGCTCGCTCTTAGCCAAAGGAAATTCCTCTTTTAAGATGTCAATAATTTGTTTTGTCTTTACTTCCATAGTTATATTTTACCATAAAATTAAGACAAAAACAAATTTATTTTGCTATATGGGAGTAACTACTCTACCCTTTGAAGAATCGCTTACCCTAAAATAGCCAACAAAATTAGGGTGATTGCGTCCTAATTGCCCTAGTACGCTAGAAAAATCATTCTCGGCAAATCTTACTGATACTCCACAACCGACAGCGACTTGTTTTGGCGTGCTAAATAAACTGCAATTTATTCCTTTGCTCTGTAAAAAGTTATACGCTTGGCTAGAAGTCGTTCTAGACCTAAAAGTTACAAATATATATCCCATTTTTTTACCTCTACAAATATGTAAGACTTCTAGCTAGACAAATAACTTAATACATTATTAATATACTGTATTTGCCATTATTTGGTTAAGGAGAGAAATCATTATGATATATTTCGATAATGCCGCTACTACTCGCTACAAAAGCCCGGAAGTAATTAAATCTGCGCTTGACTGCATAAACAATTCTTATAACGCAAATCGTGGAAATAGCTCGGGAGTAAACGAACTTATGGCGCAAATATTTGCAACAAGACAAAAAATAGCTAGACTTGTCAATGCAAAACAAGAAGATTGCGTAGCGTTTACCAAAAATTGCACCGAAGCCTTAAATATAGCTATACTGGGTAGCGTAAAACGTAACGGTCATATAATCGCTTCGGTTACCGAACACAACAGCGTTATTCGCCCTATAATGGAGCTTGTAAAACGTGGAATTGTTCAAGCGACATTTGTTCAGCCCGACGAACAAGGCGATATTACCACCGATATAATTAAGCAAGCTATTAAACCTAACACTTATATGGCAGTGTTTTCTCACGTATCTAATGTTACGGGGAAAAAGCAAGATATAGAAACTATCGGCAAATTTTTATTTAGCTACGGAGTGACCTTTGTTGCCGATTGCGCTCAAAGTATGGGATATCTTCCTATTGATATGGAAAAATACCACATAGATATGTTAGCTTTTCCCTCGCACAAAGGACTGCACGGATTGCAAGGTAGCGGAGCGTTAGTGTTTAAACCCGAGCAAATGCCCTCTCCTATTATGTATGGCGGAACGGGTAGCGACAGCGCAAATATATATCAACCTAATTTTTCACCCGACTGCTTTGAAAGCGGTACGCTTAACGCTCCGTCTATACTTGGACTATCTACCGCAGTTGACTGGTGGCTACAAACAAGAAAAGACAATCTACCTAAAATTGTTCAGCTTCAAAAACTGCTTAAAGAACAACTTGAACAACTACCTACCTGCAAAGTTTATTCGCCCTTTAACGCTTCGGGCATAGTCGCCTTTGAGCTAGAAAACTACGACAGCGACGAATTAGGCGAAATTTTAAGCAGTCAAGGCATAGTCACAAGGTCGGGGTTACATTGCGCACCGCTAATGCACAAACACCTTCAAACCCAAAAGAAAGGGCTTGTTAGAGTGAGTTTGTCGGGCGAAAACACCGTTGAAGAATGTTTTACCTTAATTTCTTTGCTTGACAAATTAGCAAATCAAAGATAAATAAAATAAAAGTTGGTAAAAATAATTAAATATTTAAAGATAAATAAAAAAATAATCTATTAGAATAACAATATAATTTTATTAAATAGTAATGAAAAATAATCAGTAAATCAAGCGACTTAATTTAATAAGTCGCTTTTTTATATAAAAATTAAATTTATTTTATATACCAGTTGTCGTATAATTTGTATAATTCTTGACTTACTTGAACGCCGGCAATATCTTTAACTGGTGCGAAAAAGTCTTTACTTTCCTGCGTAAAGTCCTCGCTTGCGAATGGTTGGTCTTTTTCAATTCTAACTTCGTTTTCCTGACTGTTTTGACTTTTTGAAGTTGGAGAAATTGGCTTTTCTTTTACTTTTTCCTCTTTTGTAGCGCTTTGTTTGTCTTCGTCTTTGCTTCCGCCATCAAAACCGCCGAATTTACTGCCTAAAATTCCGCCTAATACCTTTAACACTATTGGATTAGACAGCAGTTCAAGTATGGTAGTCAAATTAAGTTTACCGCTTGTAGCCTTGCTAAACGAAGATAGCACGTTATTAGTGTTATCGTTAAATAAGTTAAGGTCGGGCATATTAAAGCCACCCCCTTTTTTGTTTAAAAATAGAAACGCTAGCGCTAGTAATAATATATTCATTTTGTACCGCCTTTGTGGGTAATCAATATATTGTATGCTAGCATATAATTGATAGTGAAATATATTTTAGGAGAACGCACTTGATGGACTTTTCAAAACAAATAGAACAAATAACTAAGGCGGCAAAATATTACGAAGAAAAAGGCGAAGACCAGCTAATAAAGGATATTTTTCAAAGCGTTACCAAACAAAAAGAGAGCGGAACGTTGACTAACGAACAACTAAAAACTTTTGCCTCTACTGTTTCGGTAATACTGAGTAAAGACCAACAAGCTAGGCTCAACGCCTTAATCGACAAACTCATAAACGATTAAAGGCTAAAATAAGCTACAAAAAAGAACCTTACATATTTGTAAGGCTCTTTGTCATTAATTAAAAATTAACATTATTTTGCCGTTAGCAAACTAATCGCTCTTAGTATTTGTTGGTCGTAGCCGTCGATAATATTTCCGGCATTAGGGGTATAACCTACGCCGTGTATATTTATGCCCTTGGGGCTGTAATAATACGCTACCGTATAATAAATGCCATAATAACTCTTAACTACCTTGCCGTCTACCTCAATATCTTTGGGTAAATCTGTAAATTGTAAATAAGTTTGGGCTATTCCCTTGCCATAAGTAGTGTCGCCTACTTGAACGGCTGTATTGTAATCAATTAAAGCTCCCGTAAGCAGTTCGCTTGCGCTTGCCGAATTAGCATTTGTCAAGACTACAATATTAAGCCCGTCTTTTGAAAAATAATTAGAATACGAACTAGTTACGCTATACGGCATAGACTTGTTGTTTCTGTCTTTAAGAGTAGTTACAAGCAAATTTTGAGTAGTGGCAAGGTCGTCTTTTATAAAGAAACCCGCTACGGCTTGAACTTGGGAAACGTCGCCCCCGGGATTATCTTTAAGGTCGATTATAATTTTTGTTTTGCCGGCGGTTTTAAGAATATCAAGAGCCTTCTTAACTTCGACGGACGTACTTGTAGTTTTGCCGTCTTGATACGTAACCGAACCGAATTGATTAATTCTAATATAGCCTATGTTGGTTTCGTCAAGCTCTTTTAGACTTCTTAATTTGATAGTTTTGCTAGAAACGTTGGCGATTAAATTGCCGTTACTGCTTCCGCCGTAATACTCGACAAAATACATTTGATTGTCTTGGGTTAGATTGTCATTATAAATTGTTCCTCTGGCTATGTCAATTTCTAGTTTTTTGCCGTCCTCGTAACACATTTCGTCAGTACCGCCTCTTAAAACGGTAAATCTCAATGTTCTGGTTGTTATTTTAGATAAAACTTTACTAATAGTAAGCACCGGCGTACCCTTAGCCGAAAGAATATGCTCTTGATTGTCTTCGCCGATATAGGTTATTGGTTCGGCTCTACCAAAGGCAGTAACGGGAGCGTATTTGATGTCAACTATGATGTCTTCGCTAAGCAACCCTTGATTATACGCAGGGCTGTCAATTATTATCGTGCTTACATATAGTCCAAGATATTGAATTTGAACATATCCAAACCCAAATATATCGCCCGAAGTTACAGTAGTCGAAGGATTAAATAGCTCATAAGTTTGCTCGGGAGTTAACACTTTACCATACTTGTCATATTGTTGTAGAATTTGATTTGCGCCTGCGATTGCCGCCTCAATCATTTGTTCGTCGGTAAGTTTGTCGACATAGTTAGATTTAAGGTAAGCAAGCGCGCGATTTACTAAGGTGGTCGAAACTTTATCGACGTCGCCGACCGAGGGATTATTGTTGATTAAATCGCCTATATTTATTCCACAACTTGCAAAAGAAAACAGCATAGTTATTACAAGTAGCAAACAAATTATTCTTCTTGTGAAATTATTTTTCATATTCTTCCTCTTTTATTATTGTAACCACAATTCTTTATCTATAAACTCTTTTGCGGTTTGTTTATCGCCACAAAAGGCGACTTTTTTGTCTTTTAGAACATATACTTTGCCAAAAGATTGTTCGACTCTTGTACTTAGTATTAACACAGCCGAATTCTTATTGCAAGCATATTTGTAATATTTTAGCAAATCTTCACTTTCGACGCTGTCGATAATGACAAGTTTAAGTTCTCTAAATTGACTGCGAGCCATTGATAGCTCGACTTTTTGCAAATGACTAAGTTTTTTAACCTTAGTTTTTAAGTCTAAGCCGAGTTGCTTAGATAATTCTTCAACCTTTAATTTTATTACGTTTTTGTCGATTTTGCGAATTGCCATTGGATAACGCAGATTATATTCTACCGTTTTATTCTCAAATAACAATGGCTTGTCGCAAAAATAAGCTATGCCGTTGTCGGTAGAGGGCGCAAGAACTTTACCGCTATAATAAATAACGCCACTACTACATTCTTCTAAGCCCATAATAAGCTTGGCAATAGTACTTTTACCGCTTTGCATTTGCGCAAGAATAGTTATAATTTCGCCTTCTTCTATGCAAAAACTAAGTTGTTCTATAACGCTATATTCGTCGTAATGGTAGCGTTTACCTACGTTACAAAATTCTAACAGCATATTAACTAAGCTCGTCAAGACTAAGTTCGTAAGCGACTACAAAGTTTTGCATAAAATAATCAACTTCTTGACAATTATAATCGCTAATTATTTGACTTATGTTTTGCTTTGCGAAAATAAATTCCTTATTACCCTGTCTACATTCCTCAACACATTTAATATATGCGCAAATTTTGTCGGCATACTTGACAAACTTATACTCTTGATGGTCGTAATTAATAATATCGTCATAAGTCGCTTTAAGTTCTTCGGGCAGTAGACTGATTAATTTTGCGTTGGCTTGACTTTCTATGTCCTTATATGCCGAATTAATTTGCTCGTTGTAATACTTAATAGGCGTAGGCAAATCTCCGGTCAGTACTTCGCTACTCTCGTGAAAAAGCGCTCTTACGGCTATGCTATCGGCGGAACAGTTACCGCCAAAATAAACGTTACTAATAGTAGCGAGAGCGTGGGCTACGATAGCTACCGAACAAGAATGTTCGGCGATATTTTCGCTTGAAGTACTACGCATTAAGCTCCAACGATTAATTAACTTCATTCTACCTAAAAATGCAAAAAACTTATACATAAAAGTTCTCCTTATTAATTATTATTGTACTACATTTGAAGATAATTTACAAATAAATATTTGTAAAGTAATAAACGTATAAACAAATGCTTTTTAATATATTTGACCTAAAATATTGTTTTGGGGTTGACAAACCAAATAAGATAAACTATAATATAGTAACAAATAAATATAAATATTTGGGGTGCTTAATAAGCTGAGAAATATACCCACACAACCTAACAAGGTAATGCTTGACAGGGAAATACTTTTTGGTATGTTTCGGTAGCTTTACGCCGAAACTTTTTTTATGGAGAATAACACTATGATGCAATTTCTTACTATCTCGTATGACTCTCTTTCTAGCGTAGCCGCCTATGTCTTTTTAGGGCTAATTCTATGTATAGTTGTAGTCGCTACTATTATTAAGCTCAAAAGACCCGACAGCTTAAACGCTTTTGGCAAGCTAACAACAGGTATTGTAATAGGATATACCATAGGGTCGCTTGGACTACTGCTTTACGCAAGTCTTAGCGAATATATCGAACAAGGTTATATAGAAACAGCTACGTTTATACCCGTAATGGTTCTACTTGGCGTAATAGTTTTGCTTGCAATTTGCGCCTTCTTTATATCTATATTTGCTCCGCAACGTTTAAAACTCTTTTCAATTATTTCTCTTAGCGTAGTTGGGGTTTGCGTTACCGCCTTACTTGTGATTAAATTAATACTTACATATAAAGATAATCCCGTAGTTAGCGTAAGCGGAGAAATAATGTTATATGTATTTACGGTTTTAATAATAGCGACAATAATTACGCTTGCCCTTGTCTTTGGTAAACGCATAAAAGGCGGTACAAAATCTATCGTATATGCAAGCATTTGCATAGCTTTAAGTTTTGCGTTATCTTATCTAAAACTATTTGAAGGACCAAAAGGCGGTTCGGTAACGCTTGCAAGCTTGCTACCGTTAATGCTGTTTTCGTATATGTTTGGCATAAGAAAAGGCGTAATCGCAGGCGCAATATATGGAATTTTACAATTTATTCAAGGTCCTTGGTTTATTCACCCAGTGCAATTTTTACTAGACTACCCCATAGCGTTTAGCGCAATCGGTCTAGCCGGACTATTAAAAGAAAGAAATATTTTATCTAATCACCGCATAATTCAATTTAGCCTAAGCGCAACGTTTGCTGTAATTATACGATATTTTTGCCACGTAATTAGCGGAATATTTGTTTTTGGTTCGGGCGACCCGGAAAACTTTGGCGCAGTAGCTTGGAGTTTCCTCTACAACAGCTTCGCCTTTGTCGACCTTGCAATTCTGCTTGTTGCGGGAATTGCCGTATTTGCCTCAACTCCGCTTGTCAATATGATTTCAAGCGTAAATTTAGAGCAAGAAAGTTTAATTGATTAGCCGTAATAAATTGTCAAATATTAAATATTGTTTTGACGCTTTGCAAATAATTACTGTCAAGACGATTTAATTTGACTATTCTAAAAATATCCCTTTAATCTCCCACACAATCTCCCTAGCGACAAATAGACTTGCGAACTATATTTTGCAGGTCTATTTGTCTTTAAAAATATATTAAATTAAAAAAAATAATGGCTAAAAATACATAAAAAAAGAACCCAATAAAGAGTTCTTCTTGCCTTAAAAAATAAAAAAATAAACTATAAAAACAGTCATTTATGAAGTTTATTCTTGTTTAGCAAGATAATGAAAAACAAATACGCTACCGCTACTTATAACTATGCTAACTTGGGTTTTAACGGCGTAGTTGCTTACGCCACGAGTTGAAAGCTCTTCAAGCGTTAGATTGTCTAGCGGATAGGATAGTCCGCTTACGCTACTTACTACGGCGTTACCGTCGAAAGAGAATATCGAAACTATATCGTCTAGTTTTGTTTCAAAAGTTAAACTATCTTTGACAAAAAAGACTTCAAGCGTCGAACTTAACAAAATCGCCTTAGCGTTTAAACTATATGCAAGGGGAAGTAACCCGAGATTGCCTATTGTGTGGTCAATTCTTCCGCCTATGCCTCCGTAAATAGTCAAATCATTATATCCGCAAGAAATCGCCTGCCGTATTGCAAGTTCGCCGTCGGTTTGGTTTTTACGGCTGTCGAACTTGATTATTTTAACCTCAACTGGAATATTACCGATACTGTCAAGGTCGCCGATTATACAGTCGCATTTGCCTAAACAATAATTGTATCCCCCGTCTACGCAAATTACATAATCTTGCTTGACCTGACAATCGATGTAATTATTTAAAACTATGCTTGCCTTCATAAGTTACTCCGTACAAAAAAGGGCATATATTACTATGCCCTTAGACTTTATTTAATAGGTTTCATCGTGGGGAAAAGTAAGACCTCTCTAATTGAACGGCTATTTGTAAACAGCATAATCATTCTATCAATGCCAATGCCAAGTCCGCCGGTTGGGGCAAGCCCATAAGAAAGCGCCGTTACATAGTCGTCGTCGGTTGGTTGAGCTTCGTCGTCGCCCTTTGCCTTCTGTTTTGCCTGTTGGTCAAATCTTGCTTGTTGGTCGATAGGGTCGTTAAGTTCGCTAAACGCATTGCCCATTTCTCTTGCGCAAATAAAGAACTCAAATCTTTCGGTCAAACGAGTGTCAGTAGGTTTTTTCTTAGCTAGCGGAGAAACTTCGATAGGATAATCGTAAACTATGGTTGGTTGCACTAAGTGGCTCTCGATTAATTGGTCGAATATCTCGTAGAGGGCGTAACCCCAGTTGCGTTTGCGTTCTTCTAGCTCGATGCCTAACTTCTTGGCTTCTTCTACGGCTGAAACGTCGTTTAAATTGTTAAAGTCAACATTGCAATATTGCTTAACGGCGTCAATCATAGAAATTTTGGTCCATTTGTCAAGGTCTATAATGGTGTCTTCGTATTCTATTTGTCTACTGCCGATTACTTTATCGGCTACAACTGTAAATATGCCTTGCGCAACGTCCATCATAACGTTGTAATCCGCATAAGCTTGATAAAGTTCAAGCATAGTAAATTCGGGGTTGTGCCTTACGTCCATACCTTCGTTGCGGAACATTCTGCCTATCTCGTACACTCTTTCAAAACCGCCAACAATCAACCTTTTGAGGTATAATTCGGGCGCAATACGCAAAAACATATCAATGTCAAGGGTGTTGTGGTGCGTTACAAAGGGGCGAGCGTTAGCTCCGCCTGCAAGCGGACTTAGAATTGGCGTTTCGACCTCGACAAAGTCAAGTTCGTCAAGATACTGTCTAATAGCGCTAATAATCTTGCTACGAGTTATAAAAATCTTCTTAACTTCGGGAGAAGCGATTAAATCGACATAGCGTTGGCGGTATCTTAGCTCGGTGTCTTTAAGTCCGTGAAATTTCTCGGGCAAAGGAAGTAAGGACTTGCTAAGCAATTCTAGGCTAGTTGCCCTTATAGATATTTCGCCTAAGTGCGTGCGAAAAACACTGCCACAAACGCCGATAATATCGCCGATATCGTAAGACTTAAAGTCGTCGTAATTAGGTACGGTATCCATTCTTACGTATAATTGAATTGTTCCTTGCGCATCAAGAATATGACAAAACGACGCCTTGCCCATAATACGTTTGCTTACAATTCTACCCGCAAGCGACACAGATTGATTTTCAAGTTGCTCAAAATTGTCTACGACTTGTTGAGAAGAATGAGTCTTGTCAAATTTAACTTTAAGAAATGGGTTCTGCCCGTTGTCAATTAAAGTTTGCAGTTTCTCTCGTCTTACACGCAAAATTTCGTTGATATCTTCTTGATTTTCTATTATTTGGTTGTCCATAGTATTTCCTTATTTGGTAATTTCTAATATTTCGTATTCTAATTTCTTGCCGTTAGGTAATTCGATTACTGCCGTTTGACCTACGCATTTGCCCAGTAAAGCCTTTCCAACCGGACTTTCGTTGCTAATCTTAGGTACTTCGTCAAGCGGTTTAATCTCGGTGCTGCCTACAATTTGAAAAGTTTTTACTTCTCGGTTTGCATTATTGACAACTTTTATGATAAACCCAATCTTTACTACCGACGTATCGCCGTCAAACTCCGAAATGATAACGGCTCGTCTTACCTTAGCGTCAAGGTCGATAATCTCACCTTCTACCCTTGCTTGTTCGTCTTTTGCTGCGTCATACTCGGCATTTTCCGAAATATCGCCAAAGCTTCTTGCTTCGCTTATCTTTTGAGAAATCTCCTGTCTAGCTATTGTTTTGAGATAGGTTAAACGGTCTTCAAGTTCCTTGTACCCTTTTTTTGTAACATAAAAATCTGCCATATATTCCTCCAAACTTCAAGAATTGTTATTTTAATAAACAAACACCGCAGTTGAAGAACGGTGTTTGTAATAATTCTACCAAACCGGCTTGAAAAAGTCAAGTGTAATAAATAAATCGTTGTTTACTTTTTGCCGTTACTAAACGCTACCATTCTAACTACCCTATACAGTAAGGGCTTTTTAAGTTTTATAGCGTCTTTTGGACACAATTCTTGACAACAATAACATCTAATACACTTCTTTTGATTAATTTGCGCCTTATGCTTTTTGTTAAAACTAAGCGCCTTTGCAGGACAATGCTCAATACATTTGCCACAGCCGACGCATATATTTACGTTAGGCTTGACCCTTGGACAAAGATTATTTTTAAGTATTTTTTGTATCCATCTAGGAAGATTTGCAAAATTCTCTCTAACGACCTTTACGGTATCATAATCATTGATAAAGTCTTTTTTTAGCAAAGAAAAGTCAAAGTCGGTTAAATTTTTATATTCCCTATCAATAATTTTTCGTTCGATAGCCTTATATATTATTGGCATATTAAGAGGTTCTTCAAACATACTTATGCCTGCGATATCGGCTAAATAAGCGTTGTCGCTGGCGATTATTTTGCCTATAAATTTAGGTCTACCGTTTGTAGGCCCTTGCCCCTCCATACCTATTACTGCGTCAAGAAAGTGTAGAACAATTTTTGAACTTGCAAACCGCTCTAAGTCTATAATTGCGTCGACAAAGTCTTCTAGGTTGGGAAATTTTGAGTGGACCTCGACTTTTTCAAGTCCCGGCACAAGCCCAAAAAGGTTTTTTACGCAACCAGTGTAGCCCGTAAAACTATGAGTCTTTAATTTACCAAAATTTATAACGACGTCGCTAGACAAAAAAGAATTTGTGATATTGCAATTTGCCAAAGATTTACCGCCTATTTGACAAAAGCCATAGCTAAAATCTTGGTTTAACGTCGCTTTCGTTTGAGCTACAACTTCTTGCATACCGCATACGCTATAAACCTTGTTCATTGAGGCTTTTGTATACGCTCCGCCCGAACTGTCGCCTATTGTAACCGTAGCCGAACAATCTCTTATTAGTCTATTTGCCAAAGCTCGAATTAATTCGGGGTGAGTCGTACCGCATTTTTCGGGCGGTAAAGCACGTATCAAATTTGCCTTAATAAAGACTTTACTTCCTTGCGGAACATATTTTTCCAGTCCGCCTAGTTGGTCGATTAAACTGTTTAAGCTTGACTCAATCTCGTTTTGTTGGTAGTTCTTAGCGTCAACAACGGCAAGTTTCATAATCGTATTTCCCCCTTTATTTGTAGTATTGTAGCATAAATAAATCGAAAGGTAAACAAAATAATACTTGTAAAAACTCTAACTAAGCGTGTAAATATGTTAAAAATATGTTAGAATAGAGCTAGAACAAAGTTAGGAGAAATAATAATGAATTTATGGGTAAAAGTCATTAAAGATGAAAAAATTATTAAAGATACGGTTATTAAAAATAACCTAGCGTTGACAAGACAAAATCTTGAAAAAACTTTACAAGAAGTTTGCCATTTTCTCGACCAACCAACGCCGATTATGCTTACAAGCCACTTCGACAATATTGATAAATTCAATTTTATCAAATTTCGCCCTGCTGATTTTGCCGAAACGGTCTACTTCGACCATTTATTTATTGAGTCTTTTAGCAATTAGTTTGTAGCTCTTTGGCATTTTTAGATAAGTTATAATTAAATTATAAATTTTTAACAAAAATGAGGTAAGAATAACTTTCTTACCTCATTTTGTATTAAATTAAAACGATATAATAATTTATTTACAACTAACTTATAATACGACTAATATTTATCTATTCTTCTATATAGGGTTGAAGAAGACCTATTGCGCCGTCCTACGATAAACCGCTTCGACGTTATTAGTTGAAATATTGTTGATTTCTATTGTCATTTCTTTTTCCACCCTGCGAACAGTCTTAGCCCTTCCCTGACTATTCACAATTTCGATAATCTCATCAATTATTCCATGTAAAATGCATTAAACTGTTATTATCCTTGTAGATGTTCTAGGGCGTTTTCGTCCATTTTGCATAGAGCCTGACTCTCTCCCTATCGTTTTCCTTTGTTATAATACTATTATACAATTCCTTGAAAAAATTAGAGGCTTCTTCACCTGTCGGTATATCTGACTCAGAAATATTTGCTGTAATCGATTCTTCCGTCTCGTATTTGGGCATCTTGTCAATATCAAAATTCCAGTCGTTTATACATTCGGGTTCCTTATACCAGCCTGCAAAGGTGTAGCCTTCTCGTGTTGGCACGTATGTACCTTGGTAATGCCTTTGAACATATTCTCCCGTCTCGTAGTCAAACCAGAACAAAGGGTTTTCCGTTTCGTAGTTTAAGTAAAACTCTACGTTGGGTTGTTTAAGATAGTTCTCAATTTTACTGCAAAACTCTAATCTAATCCTAGGATCTAATACTACGTTATTTATGCCGTGTAACCAGAAATAAAATTCGATATACTTGCTGTATGACATGTCGTCGACAACGAGAGTTTTGAAATGTGAAAACTCATAGTACAGAATGAACTCGGCAAGCTGAGATTCGAGTGTATCGTTGCGTGTAATAACTACCACAATCGGAGAAGAAGGCTGGATCGAATAACACGGTATCGAGGTTATTATACTTGGAATAAATATTTTTTCCAGCTTTTCGCTAACTATATTACTATAGATTGCCCCAGCAAAAAATCCGCTGCCACCCATACTTGTTACAGGTAATCCATTAGGTAAATGAGACGGTATTACCAGCGTGGCTTTTTCTTTTCCTTGCTTAGACAGCTTATGTAGATGAGCAGCTGTACTATCCTCCTTGTAGCGGAACATAAAGTCGCCAATCGTTTTCATGTCAGGGTTCTTGAAACACCCCGACAGCGCAAAACACGACGTCGCCAACATAAGAATTGCCATTATTAATGTAATCGCTCTTTTCATAATCTACCCCCTTATTATATTTGTGTTTATTATTATATAGAGCCAGTCAATGTTTGGAATTCAATTTATAGACACTATACATTGTGTTGTTAATAGAATACGACTAATATTTATCTATTCTTCTATATAGGGTTGAAGAAGACCTATTGTGCCGTCTTTTCTACGATAGACCGCTTCGACGTTATTAGTTGAAATATTGTTGAAGATGTAAAAGTCGTGACCGACCATTTCAAGCTCCTCTACCGCCTCTTTAACTTCGATAGAATAAATCGGGAATTTCTTAGTCTTGGCTACGACATTCTTGTCTTCGTCTTTGGGCGGAATAGCAAGTTCGTCCATAGCCGTAAGCGGTGGCATCTTGTATTTTTCGCTAAGTTTATCTCTATGTTTGATTATTTGTCGTTCTAGCTTGGGGATAATCTCGTCGATAATGTAATACATTGTGTCGCCCGAAACTTCGCTACGCACCTGCAAACCGTGATAGTTTATAGAAACTTCCATACGGTTATGTTTGCCGTTGTCTTGAACAAGTACTACTTTAACCTGTGTTTCCTTGTTTGGAAAGTATTTGTCTAGGCGGTTTAGCTTTGCCGTAACGACCTCTTGAAGCCTGTCTGTAATACGGTAATTCTTGCAAAGTAATTCTACTTTCATATTAATATAACCTCCCTTTTTTTGTTATAACTTAATTATAGTTTATTTGCCGTTGTTTGTAAATACCAAATGTTCATCTTTTAAGCTTATTTCTATGTGGTCGCCCTGAGTAATTTTGCCTTCGATAATCTTTTGAGAAAGAATATCTTCAATTCTACTTTGGATAGCTCTCTTTAATGGTCTTGCGCCGTATTCGTCGCTGTAACCAACTTTGGCAAGGTGAGAAACTGCTTGTTTGGTTAAAGTGATTGTTATTGTATCTTGTAATCTTAGGGCAAGCTTGGTAGTAAGAATTTTTGCAATTTGCTCGATTTCTTGTTGAGTTAGAGGGTGGAAAATTACTATGTCGTCTATCCTATTTAAAAATTCTGGCGCAAATTTTGTCTTTAAGACTTCGTAAATCTTGTCTTTGGTTTGCTCTTGTTTAGAAGAATTAAAGCCTAAGCTGACATTTGTTTGGTTGCAACCGACGTTGCTTGTCATAATTATAACGCAATTTTTAAAGTCTACGACTCTGCCCCTACTGTCGGTCAATCTACCGTCGTCAAGCAGTTGAAGTAACATATTAAAAACGTCGGGGTGAGCTTTTTCAATCTCGTCGAACAAGACTACGCTATACGGCTTACGCCTTACTTTTTCGGTAAGTTGCCCGGATTCTTCGTAACCAACATAGCCCGGAGGTGCTCCAATTAGCTTACTGGTTGATTGCTTTTCCATATATTCCGCCATATCTAATCTAATAAGCATATTCTCGTCGCCAAAAAGAATATCGGCAAGAGACTTAGCTAATTCGGTCTTGCCTACGCCAGTTGGACCCACAAAGATAAAACTGCCTACCGGTCTAGACGGGTCTTTTAGCCCCGCACGTGCTCTTTTAATCGCCCTAGCTACCGCCGAAACGGCGTCTTGTTGCCCTACAACACGCTTTGCTAGGTCATTTTCAAGGTTAAGCAATTTTGCGCTCTCGCTTTGACTAAGTTTCTCTATTGGAATACTCGTCCACTTAGCTACAATTCGTTCAATGTCGCTTTGGTCTATCGAAGGACGCTTTTGAGTGCGTTTTTGGTCTATTCTATCTCTAAGCGCCTTGGTCTTAGCCGTTAATTCGTTGTTTTTTATGTTTAACTGTTCGGCTTTGACAAACATTCGCAGTTTTACCGCCTCGTCAAGCTCGATTTTACTTTGGAATAGTTGTTCTTCTAACTGTTTAAGCTCGGTTGGAGTGGTAAACAAATTGAGCTTAGCCCTTGATGCAGCTTCGTCTATAAGGTCGACTGCTTTGTCGGGCAAAAACCTATCGGTAATGTATCTTGCCGACAACTTACAAGCGGCTTCGATTGCGCTTGTAGTAATCTCTACGTTGTGGTGCGATTCGTATTTGCCTTTAAGCCCCTGCAATATCTCAATAGATTGCTCGACTGTGGGTTCGTTTATCATAACGGGTTGAAAACGCCGTTCTAGCGCCGAATCTTTTTCTATATATTTGCGATATTCGTCTATTGTAGTAGCGCCGATGGTTTGCATTTCGCCTCTTGCAAGCAAAGGTTTAAGCATATCTGCGGCGTCAAGATTGCCGTCGTTAGTGCTACCTGCGCCAACAAGATTATGAATTTCGTCTATAAATAATATGATATTGCCCTGCGTTGTGATTACTCTTATAGCTTCCTTAAACCGTTGTTCGAAGTCGCCCCTATATTTTGTGCCTGCAAGCAGTCCGGCTAAATCTAGCGAAAAGACAATTTTGCCTTTAAGTAGGTCGGGGACTTCGCCTGACACAATGGCTTGGGCAAGACCTTCGACTACGGCAGATTTGCCTACGCCGGGTTCGCCTATTAATATTGGGTTATTCTTGGTACGCCTAGAAAGAATTTGTATAATACGTTCGATTTCTTCTTGCCTATTAATGCAGGGGTCAAGCTTGCCTTGTCTAGCCTTATTTGTAATATCGCTACCAAACTTTGCAAGTTCGCCTAATTGAGAGTCGCTTGACTCGGCTGTATTTTCGGGCTTGGTTTCGCCTTCCATTACGCTGTTGCCGTCTATGCCGGCGTCGGCGCTGACTTTGCCTATAAGCAAATTAAGGTCGACATTTAACTTTTTAAGTAAATTTACTGCGTAACTATTGCGGTCAAGCAGAATAGCTAGCAAAATATGCTCGCTACCTACGTAACTACTCTGCGTCATATTGGCAATTTCTCTTGCAAAACCCAAGATATGCTCTACTCTTGGAGTAAACTCGATAACGTTACTTGCCCTTAAATCGCTTTGTAAGCGGAAGTTAAGGTTAGAAACGCCGGCTTCTTTAAGCCTTTTTTGAGCCACGCATTCTGTATTTATAAACCCTAGCAAGATATGCTCCGTACCTATAAAACTATTTAAATTTGCTTTTACCCATTGTTCGGCAAATTCTATGGCTTTTTTTACACTTTCGGCGTAAGTCATTTATATTTCTCCTAGTTGCTGTTAGATATTATATATAGTCTACCGCATTTTTAAGCATTTGAAAAGACCTTTCACTAAATTTTCGTGTGATTTATGAGTGAAAAAATACAGCAGATACAATTAATCTGCTGTATTTAAGTTATTCTGTCATTTTTTGCGTTTGAAATAACCGATAAAAATTATGCGCCTAGTTTTACTCCGTACGCTCCTTCTAACCTAGCGTTTTGGTCAAATTCTCTATACGTTAGTTCAAGGTCGGCTAAATTATAATTTTGCGAAAGCGGAAAAACAAAGTACTTAGTATTAGAGTCGTTTGCGTATATAGTAAACTTAGAATTTTGGTCTTTGCTAAAATTAAATATTTTAGCGTTTGCCGTAGAGATATTCAAATATTCTGCTTTTTGCCCATTGACTTTGATTACAAAGTCGGTAAAAAATATGGGTAAATCGTCGCTATTAATATTATTTATGGTTACGTTAACTACGCAATAATAGCCAAAGGAAGCGTCTAACCCAAAGAAAGACAAATCGTTAGTAATTTGAGCGTTGTTTACCGTAAAAGACAAATAATTACTGGTCAAAGTTTGCCCTACGTAGCCTTGTTTGGTATAGGTGATATTAGGGTCAAACGTACTTAGGCTTACATTATAATCTTCGACAATAGAGGTAGCGAAAAACGAAGTTAGTACAATACCGAATATAATTAGCGCAATGGCTATGCCAAAAAATATCGACAAAGCTTTTTTAAACGTAGAGTTTCCCTTATTCTTTGCAACCGTTGCGTTTGAGTTGATTAAGGGGCTAGACGGAGCGGATAATAAATCTTTGCGGTAAATTAAATTTGCTCCGCAATTTTCGCATTTTGTTTTAGTTAAGTCTACGTACTCGCTTTCGCAATATTCGCAGTACGTATATTCCCTATATTTAAGTTCGGGCGTTTTTGGAGCGTTAGAAGAAGGGTCGTTAAACACTTCGTTACGACTGACATTTGTATTTGTATTTGTATGATGCGACCTAGCAAGTAAACTACCAATAAGTCCGCCGATTAAGAAGCCGTTACCGCTATTGTGAGAATCGTTGTTATCTCTTCTTGGCGGTCTAGGCGAAAAACCTCCGCCACTAGAAAAACCTCCGCCACCGCCACCCTTAAAACCTCCGCCACCAGAAAAACCTCCGCCACCGCCTTTTGCCATAATATTTCTCCTTTGTGTAGTAATATTGTTTGTATTATAACAAATATAGCGCAATAATACAAGTAAACTATTAAATATCCTATTAAAAATACAAAGCCTTGCCATTCTTTTTATCTTTTGTCTTGTAAAAAAACATAAAGTATGTTAAAATAATAATCCACCTTAAAATAAATCTTCAATTACTAAAAAATAACTTTTTTAACATAAAACAATCACAATATTGTATTAAAATATATAAAACAATATTAAACGGAGTAAATTATGAGAGCGTACGACATTATTGACAAAAAAAGACTAGGCAAAATTTTAACTCAGCAAGAGATTGATTATATGGTCAACGGCTTTACGAACGGCGAAATACCCGACTATCAAATGTCGGCGTTACTTATGGCTATATGTACTAAGGGTATGGACGAACACGAAACTTACTATTTAACCAACACTATGCTTAATTCGGGCGATAAAATGGATATGAGCAAAATTAACGGCATCGTGGTTGATAAACATAGCACCGGCGGAGTTGGCGACACAGTTACCTTAGTGCTTGCGCCTGTCCTTGCTTGTTGCGGAGTCAAACTTGCTAAACTGTCGGGCAGAGGTCTTGGCTTTACCGGCGGTACAATCGACAAACTTGAAAGCATACCCGGCTTCGACACAAGCCTTGACGAAGACAAATTCTTTGATATAGTCAACTCTATTGGTTGCGCAGTTATTGGACAAACCAAAAATTTAGTCCCTGCCGACAAGAAACTTTACGCATTGCGTGACGTTACTGCAACGGTTAGCAGTCTACCGCTTATTTGTTCTTCAATTATGAGCAAAAAACTTGCAAGCGGAGCAAACACTATCTTGCTTGACGTAAAATACGGACAAGGCGCATTTATGAAGACACCAAAACTTGCCGTAAAACTTGCCGAGCTTATGGTAAAAATCGGGTCGCTTGCCGGCAAAAAAGTATCCGCTCTTGTTACCGATATGGAGCAACCTTTGTCGCAAAAGATTGGCAATAGCATTGAGGTAATTAGCGCAGTCGAAGTGTTAAGCGGTCAAAAGAATAGACTATATAACGAAATGAAGGAGCTAGGCGGAAAACTTCTATCTATGGCGTGTTCGATAGACGAGCAAACTGCGCAGACAAAAATAGAACTGGCAATTTCTAGTGGCAAGGCGTTACAAAAATTTATAGATATGGTAAAAGCGCAAAGCGGAGATTCTTCTTATATAACCGATACGTCGAAATTTGCGCTTGGAGAAGTTCAAAACATCTATACGAACAAAAATGGCTACGTATATAGCTTTTTGACTCAACAGCTTGGCAACGCATTGACTCTGCTAGGCGGAGGCAGAATTGTAAAAACCGATTCTATCGACAATTCGGTCGGCATAGAAATATATCACGCTATCGGCGACAAAGTAAATAAGGGCGACAAAATCGCAACAATTTATCACGCAAACAAAAACTTAGACCAGGTTACTAAAATGGTAACCGACAGCATAATAATTAAATCAAGCCTTCCTAAACAACACAAAATCGCTTACGCTTATGTTTCTAGCGACGGCGTAAAGTATATGTAAATTAAGCAAAAAACCTAAAAACTTTTTTAATTAATATTATAGCAAAATTTAAATTTAAATATTTATAAACGATATTTATTAAAATGTATTAACACGACAGGAGGCAAAAAATGTTAAACGAAATGCAATTAGCTTTGCTTAAAAAAGCAAGGGAAACTCAAAAGTACAGAAAACTTGACTACGACAACTACGCAGGTTTTGTCGGTTGCGCTATGCTAGGCGCAAATGGTAAAATTTATACAGGCATTGACATAGGCGTAACTTGTGGTATTGGGTTTTGCGCCGAGCACACCTGTATATCTCAAATGGTAATGGACGGCGAAAGTCACGTTCTTGCTATGTGCGCAGTCGGGCAAGACACTTTCTTCCCGCCTTGCGGAAGATGTAGAGAATTGCTTAGTCAAATTAACCGAGCTAACAAAGACTGCGAAATAATACTCGGCTACAACGACGTCAAAAAACTTTCAGACCTACTGCCCTATCCTTTCTGGACTTACACTGCAACAAGCGAAAAGTTTAAAGACTAATCTTGTAAAAACTAAACTTAACAGCCCTATTAGATTATTAATAAACTGATAGGGCAAGTTTTTACATTTTTTAGCAAATTCTATCGACTTATACTTTTATATCAAGTAACATAACTTGCCGGCAAAATAAAAATGAAAATAAAGTTATTGTTTAAGCGTTAAAAAATATTTAAATAAAAACGCTTGAAGCAAGGTTTAAAAAAGTGCATCAAAAACTTTTATTTTCAATTCTTCTTATTCTTAAAACCATTTAACGCTAAAAAAATATACGCCTAATATCAATTAAAATATCAGCATATACTTTGGCTGTAAACTACTATTGTTGGCCTACTTAACATTCTAATTTTATAAGTTCACAATATAATCAAAAATAATTTAGACTAAATCTGTGTTTAAAATATAATAATATGAAAGTAACTCTCTCGAATAATCTACAATCTTACCATCGGGCAATATCAACATTCTCGTTATTCCTATCTGTTCAACAAAATCGGGATTATGACTAACCGCCATTATTGTGCCGGAATAATCTTTAAAATTTTCGCCTATTATTGCTTGGGTATCGGGGTCTAAGTGGTTAGTCGGTTCGTCAAGAATTAGTAAGTTAGCGCGGGTTAACATAAGTTTACATAGCGCAATCCTTGCTTTTTCACCGGGGGAAAGCAAAGCTACTTTTTTATAAACAAAATCGCCTTGAAACAAAAAATTCCCAAGAACATTCCTGATTTGAACATCATTTAAACCATCGCAATCAATGTTTTCTAATATGCTTTTATTTTCATCAAGAAGTTCAAGCTCCTGCGCATAATATGCAATGTCCGTTTTGGGATTAAACTTTATTTCTCCGCTATCGGGACGAATTATACCCATTATAAGCTTCAACAGCGTAGACTTACCCACGCCATTTTCGCCCACAATTAAAAATCTTTCATTTCCTGTCAATGAAAATGATAATTGGTCATATAATTTATTTTGTCCGTCATAATGAAAAGTAATATCTTTAACTTCAAGAGGAATTTTTGCGCTTTCTCTTTTCGGGTCAAGCCTTATTTTTATATGCTTATATATCTTTTCACGTTTTTCAAGTTCTTTTAACTTTTTGGCAAGTTTTATTTCACGATCTTGTCCAACCCTCTTTAAATCGTGCTTGGTTCTGCTCGCTTGATTAACTTTTTGCACAAAATCGGCAAGTTTTTTTATTTCTTGCTCTTGCTGAGTAATACGCAACTCTTTTAGTAATTGTTCTTGCGCATATCTACGTTTAAAAGTTTGATAGTTGCCTTCATAGGTAGAAATTTTATGAGTAACTTTATTTATTAATAAAATTTTACTCGTAACGGCATTAAGAAAATCTATATCGTGACTAATAATAAGCACATTGCCTTTATAATTTTTTAGATAAGTTGTAACAAATTCTTTTGTTGTAACGTCTAAGTGGTTTGTCGGTTCGTCAAGTAAAAGAATGCTTGGATTGGAAAATAAAATATAAGCAAAAGCTACTTTTGACTTTTGCCCACCCGATAAATTGCCTATTTCCATATCTAAAAGGGCATTGTCAATTTTCATATTATCAATAAGTTCAAGCAATATATTTTCCGCATTATAAACGTCAAGATTATCCAACCGCTGTTGCAATTTAGACATAGTTGAAAGCAACGCTACTTGTTCTTCTTCGTTTGCGATTGCTAATTTTTCGTAAATATCATTTAATTTAGATTCTATTTTTTTAATCGGTCTAGCTTCAAAAAGATAGTCCCACACTTTTTTACTTCTATCTTCAAAATCAATTTCCTGTGGTAAATATCCAATATTAGCATTTCCAACATATATTGAACCGCTATCCAATTCCAATTCTCTTAAAATGACCTTAAATAATGTCGTCTTACCTGCGCCATTGACGCCAACTATGCCAACCTTATCATGATCTGCTATTTGAAATTCAGCGTCATCATAAATTGTTTCCATTCCAAACGACAAATTCATATTGTTTCCTCTCACGTCCGCTCTCCTTTACCGCTACTTTTAATACAGCAAATTTTATATCGCCATACGCCAATTTAACTAAAATTATATCCGTTTTTATCGCTTAAATCTCAGTAGCCTGTTGTTAATGTATCAATTTTAACGCTTTTTGTCAATCATATTCTAGTTTGAAATTACCGGAAATAAATTGCATAAATTGAAATATAAATGTTCGCATATTTGTTATTTACAAATTGGAAAATGCAAAATAATATAGAAAAATTACTACTTAAAAGTGTCTTATTTGTTGCATTCAAACAAATGTTGTCTTATAATATAAATTAATGTAATTTCAAACTGCTTAATACTTGCAATGTTTTTTGCTTAAAGTTATTTATCTAAATAATGTAATTGGTCGCCTAGCGCACATAAGGAACAATAGATGCTCATAAAAAAGAATGACATTACAATATAAATTTCATTGTAAATGAAAAAGATGGGCATATATTTAGATACGCGAAAAAACATGTGGAATGTTTAAACTACAAGCCTTTTAATGAACCCGAAATACTTAGTTTTTTGGGTGAAGTAGGTTTCCCCGCACCTCGAATTATTGAAGTAAGGAATAATTGTATAGTTCTTTCTTATATAGACGGTGTTGAGCTTGGTAAAATGCTTAATTGGAGCGATGATATTCCACTTGAAATAGTTGCTAGTTTTGCAAAAGAAATATACGCAGTTAATAGTATTAACTACGATGAATTACTAGCGCTTTATAAAAAAGCTGTTCCAAATAATTCTTTTGACTTTTACATTAATTATTATTCTTTTAACAAGCAACTACTAGCAAAACATTGGAATGAAATTGAAGATACTATAAAGCAATACTTACCTTTATTTGATGATGTATTAATTAATAGGTCTAAGGAAATGATAGCCGAAGAACTTGCATTTTGCCATGGCGATATTCATCAAGAAAATATTATTTTGCAAAATGGAAATGCCACATTAATTGATTGGGAATCCGCTTGTATAGCGCCTATTAGTTATGAAATTGCTATGCATTTGAGAAAATTGGGTACTCAAAAAAATATAAAGATGATTTTATTAAACAATATTTATTGTTAAATCCAAAATTTAAGAGATTTTATAGAAATATGGAATTATTTATAGAAATTGAAGATATCATGTTTATTATTAGTGATTATTTATCGATTATAGCAAAAATTAATAGACACGATGAGTTCGATATTGAAGAAAGTTGCAAGAGATTTTACAATATCATGATAGGAGCAAGTAAGTATTGGCCTAACATACATTTAATTTCAATAGACGAAATCAAACAAATATTTGGAGAAAAACAAAAAAATGAAAATACTTGTTGTCGGAAATATTAATAGCGGTTAAAGCAAAATAGTTACAGCGTTATCAAAAATCCAACCTGATTATGAAATTATTCAAATTGATGAAATCAGAAAACAGGTAGGAGACGGTAGCTATGAAAAAGAGTACCTCGCTCAACAATTATTTATAAATAAAGTATGTGAAAGTTGTGATATCATTGCAGAATTATCTGGCTGCGGACAACTTGGAGAAAAGCTAAACAGTAGACTTCCTAAAAATTCCTATATCGTATTAAAAGTAAATACTAATTTGCATGTTTGTTTGGATCGATGTATAAATAAAGATTTTTCACAAATTCCATATCCAGCTAGCAAAGAAGAAATCTTACAAACAATTATACGTATTGATAATGAAATTAAGAACAATTTCATTGAAAAGTTATGGCATGAAAACTCTTTAAATATATTAACGATTAATGCTTTCAATGATATAAAGGCATTACCATTAAGTCACTATCATTTTTTGCATAAAATTATAGATACCCTACTTAAAATATCTGGAATAAGTGAAATCGTATCTTTTGGCTCTCTTGCGAGAAATCAGCTTACACCACTATCCGACATTGATTTGTGTGTAATTACAGATTTAAATGTATACGAAATTAAAAAAATGTTGGAAACAATAAAAGAAATTACATTCATAGATACTACACTAAACAAAGTCACTATCAGATTTAATGAAATTTTAATAGAAATTGTTGTTTGTAAAAAACTTGAAGAAATTGGGAAATTTTACACCAATTCTATGATAAATGATATTAAGCATTCCATAATAAAAGGTACGGAAAACACTTTTTTAACATTGCAAAAGATGAACAAAGAATTCAACTTTGATAAGATCCGTATGAAATCAGAGACAATAAAAAGGCTTATGTTCACATTTCTATCACTAAACAATATAATGAAAAATGGCGATGATTATAGATTTTATTTTAACTGTAATATTATAATTCATGAGGTTGTGAAATTATACGCTTTTTCAAAAAATAAATTTGCGTATAGTTATTTACCAAAAATGGCGACAGAAGATATTGATTTTGAAATTTCGAGTTTAGTCTATGATTTCAAGATAGATAAAAAAATATATATTTGCAGGCTTGCAAAAAGTTTAATTAAAGTACTAACCGATGTTGACTGCTATGAAAAAAAATATATAGAAATACTAAATAATTTTTAGAGGAGTTTAAAAATGATTAAAGTTATGAAATCCCTTAGAAATATTAATTACCGCTTGTTTTTTGCTCTACTTATTATGGGATTAATTCCAACAATTTACACAACAGTAAGAATATTTTTCTTAGGGCAAATGCCCGGCGATTGGGGTTTTAATATAGCAAGCCAACTATCGTATGTAAATTTACTTTATGAAATAATCCAAGAAGCTTTAATCTTGCCACTTTTCTTTTTTATAGGAAAAACGATTGGCAATACAATTGAAATGACAAATCGAGTACGAACTGGCATGCTAGTAACATTTTTAATATACGGTATGCTATCCATACTTATCCTTATTTTCGCTAAACCACTTGTAAAATTTATGGCGCAAGATATTGCGCTAATTGACGAAACGGTTACATATATTAGATTAGAAACAATTGCAACACTTTTTTCTACTCTCGTAAAATTTATAACAATAGTAATTGTTACCTTAAAAAAGGATATTTATCTCTATTTTATTCTTGGCCTGCAAATGTTCATATGCATTTTATTAGATACTTTTTTCGTATCTAACTTATCGTTTTCACTAAAACTTGGCGTAAACGGAATTGCATATACCAATATTATAGTTAATATTTTAATGCTTTTCCTTGCTGTGTTTTTTCTTAACAAGGAAAAAATATTTTTGTTTTCTAAGGAAAAACTAAATTTTAACTGGATGAAAGAATGGACTAAAATAAGCGCTTATTCTGGAATAGAGAGCCTAGTGCGTAATCTTGCTTTTATGCTTATGATTGTTAAGATGGTAAACATTGTTGGAGAACAAGGCACATTTTGGGTTGCAAATAATTTTATTTGGGGATGGCTACTTTTGCCTATTATTCAATTAGGCGAACTTATTAAACGAGATTGTGGGGAAAACAAATCATTAATTAAAGAAAATTTTCTAGGATACATGGTGATAACTACATGCGTAATTATTCTATGGCTAATAACAATACCATTATGGCAACCTTTTTTGAAAAGTGTAATGAATATAGATAATTATAAGAATGTTTTTAATTTGGTTTTAATAAGCTTGGCATTTTATGTTTTATTTGCATTTAATAATATATGCGATAGTATTTTTTATGGTATTGGCGAAACAAAATACATGCTCGTGCAATCTTTAATTATTAATATTGTGTTTTATGGGTTAATGTACATTTTGTATGTTGCCGGAATTTTTGTTCCAACGCTTACTTCAATTGCATTAATGTTTGCTGGTGGAACTGCGTTAGATAGCGTTTTGACTTATTTTATGTTCGCATTTTTTGTTAAAAAAGGTGGACTAACCGATAAAGAGATGTTGAACTCTAAAAATACTATTTACTAAAAAGCTAACTATTTGTCAAACTTGCGGTTTTGATTGTATAAACTTGCCGTCATAATATCCGAATTGATATTGTAATTGCCTTCCGCCGAACCCATCTCCTCGCTGACCTCAAACATTTGCATAGCGTCGCCCTCGTACCGCTCAAAAAGTCTATCGTAAAACTTTAAGATTTTAACGCATGCGTTTGGCTTGCTCCATGAAGATATTGTAAGCCGTATTTTTGTGATGTCTTCCACCTTTGGCTCTAACTTAACCTCGATTTTTGTATTGTTTATTATCCTTTCCGTTTTCTTTATAACCTCGCCGTCATAGTAATCTACTGTGAAATTGACGGGGTATTGATTCAGTTTGTTGTCGCCAAGAATTATCCAAGTAATGATTGGTCTTTTCAAAAATGTCAGCTCTAGGTATGGCTTTGCGCCTACGAAGTTTCCGCCTGCATTACAGCGCGATTTACTCCACCAACCAACAATACAACTGTTATCCATCATTTGAAAGCTACCATCCATTTTAGCGTTGCCGTCCCTCAGCCGAGGGCGATAGCCCGAACGCCACGGAGCGAAAGCGGAGTATAGACTGTTCAAAGTTCGCAGAAGTCTTTACTACCGCCGCGCCTAAGGCAACCATAGGAAGTGTTACCGCCGCAGTGAGCTTACCGCCTATCTTAGAAAAACTATCCGCCATAGCCTTTAATTTCTTTTGCGCGGTCTGCAACCCCTTACTAAGCGAGGAGATATCCGCCGCTATCTTTACTACTAGGTTTCTTATTACCGCCATGGCTTATCCCTCCTCTATTTAATTTTGGCATGAAAAAAGCAAGTACCTTTTGATACTTGCCTTGAAAATATGTTCACTTTCTAATTACTGTTTTTCTCTTATCCACTCCAACAACTGCTCATACTTCATCGACCCGTCCGCTAGCGCAAGTCCAACTTTAGCCACGTCTTCATTTGTGGAATCAATATCTATGCCGTTAACCTCTAAAAAAGTAAGCATTACATACATACCGATTCTCTTATTTCCATCAACAAATGCGTGATTGGATACCAAACTAAACCCCAGCCTTGCCGCCTTTTCTTCTTTTGTAGGATACAAATCTTTGCCGTCAAAAGTAGCGTAAGCATTTTCAAGCGCCGAATCTAGTAATCCTAAATCTCGCACGCCATCGCCTCCACCCGTTTCTTGTATAATTAGTTGATGCAATAAAAGCACTTTTTCTTT
>JAVVRZ010000010.1 GCA_036654455.1 Clostridia bacterium
TAACCTCGCTACGCATCGTAACTCGCCGGTCCGTTCTACAAAAAGTACGAGATCACCCGTTAAGTCGGGCTTTCTCTGTTTGTAAGCATACGGTTTCAGATTCTATTTCACTCCCCTCCCGGGGTTCTTTTCACCTTTCCCTCACGGTACTATACTCTATCGGTCATTAGGTCGTATTTAGCCTTAGGAGATGGTCCTCCTATATTCCCACTGGATTTCTCGTGTCCTGTGGTACTCTGGAACTCCGCCACTAAATCGAAAATGTCACCTACGGGACTTTTACCCTCTTTGGTCAGGCTTTCCAGCCTGCTCGATTACTTTCAATTTATGATTATGCGGTTCTCTACCCCGTTATATATTGCTATATACGGTTTGGGCTCTTTCCCTTTCGCTCGCCACTACTCAGGAAATCACTGATTTGTTTTCTTTTCCTCCGGTTAATGAGATGTTTCAGTTCACCGGGTTCCCCTTAATACACTATGTATTCGTGTATTAATAATGCGTCTTCAACGCATTGAGTTTCCTCATTCGGAAATCTGCGGATTAATGCTCATTTACAGCTCCCCGCAGCTTATCGCAGTTAGTCACGTCCTTCTTCGGCGCCTAATGCCAAGGCATTCACCATATGCTCTTTGTAGCTTGATCTTATATCTTAGATCTTAAATTACTCTTTTAAAAAATTAACTCTTTGAAATTGCAGCTTTTTATTGTAATAATAAAATGCTATATTAACCTTTAAGGATTAATATTTGTTTTGTTAGTTTTTTACTCTCTTATTATTGATTAAATATGCAGTTGTCAATGTTCTCTTGTCCTAACAACAGTTAGGAGCTGTTAAATAGGCAGTTTTGCCGACAGCCTTAATATAATAACACCAGTACTATATCTTGTCAACACTTTTTTGACAATTTTTTTAATATTTTTTAATATTTTTTTTATTAAAAAATAAGTAGTGTTTTCGGCTATTTCTTGCGATTAGTATATTATTATTGCATAATATAAGTTAACGCCTAGACAATCAGCGCAAATTATGATAACATAAAACAAAAGAAAAATATAGCGTTTGGAGTAAGAAATTTGATAAATTTATGTTCGCTTGATAAATTACCAATAAGACAAACGGCAATTATACACCACCTTAAACTTTTACCCCAAGTTTGTTTAAGATTTGCCGAAATGGGGTTTGTTCCCGAGCAAGAAATTACGGTAATCAAGAAAGCTCCGTTTGGCGACCCGCTAGAAATTTCTATAATGAATTATCGAGTTTGCATAAGAAAGACCGAAGCCGAACATATATTTGTAAGCGTAAAAGGAGAAGCGTAACAATGGCTATTACAAAGACAATCTGTCTTGTGGGCAATCCTAATAGCGGTAAGACCACTTTATTTAACGCTTTAACGGGCGGTAAAGGTCACGTCGGTAACTGGGCTGGCGTTACAGTAGAAACTAAATCGGGCTTGCTAAAAGAAAATTCTACTATACAAATAGTAGACTTGCCCGGTATATACTCCCTTTCGCCGATTACAACAGACGAAAAAGTCGCTTACGATTATTTAATTAAACAACCGCCCGACCTTATTATAAATATAGTCGACAGCACAAACTTAAAACGCAATTTATTCTTAACCACTCAACTTGCCGAACTTGGCATAAACATAATACTTGCTTTAAATATGCAAGACCAACTCTACGCAAATGGCAAATATATAGATATAATAAAGATGCGTGAAATATTAGGTTGCGAAGTAGTGTCCATATCGGCGTCTAAACAATTGGGGTTTGAAAATTTAATCGCCCTTTGCCAAAAAGACGAATTTCCAAAGGCAAAACCCTTAGCCCTTGACTTGTCGCACGACGAACAATCAACGCATATCCACTTAGCTTACAAAGTAAACGGAATAGCAAGTTGCGAAATAGCCTGTCAACGTTACACCCACATCGAAAATATTATAAATTCTTGCTTGTTTGACACGCCAAAACCTACCGTTAATACAAATCAAGTTGCAGATACTTCTATGCAGGGCAAAGAACAAACCGATAATCATACAAATAAACATAAAAAAAATAAAAAAAATAAACAACATTTAACCGACGCAGAATTAACCGAAAAGATAGATAAAGTTGTCACTAACAAGTGGCTTGCATTTCCTATATTTTTTGTAATTATGATGGCGGTATTTTTTTTCTCAATAGACGGACTGGGCGGTATGCTTACGGATTGGCTTAACGGCGTAGCCTCCCCATACCTAATGGAAGGCGTTAGAAACCTACTAGCAGGCTCGCCCCTTTGGCTGTCCTCTTTACTGGTAGACGGTATAATGACCGGCGTACTAGCCATTGTGGGCTTTGTACCGCAGATTACGCTACTGTTTGGTTGCATAGCCTTACTTGAAGGCACAGGCTATATGTCAAGAATCGCTTTCATTATGGATAGATTGCTAAATAAGATAGGTTTGTCGGGCAAAAGTTTTGTTTCCATGATTATTGGTTGCGGTTGTTCGGTACCAGCTATTATGTCGGCTCGCACTATTAAAAATTTAAACGAACGCAATAGCACAATTACTCTTGTCCCCTTTATGCCGTGTAGCGCAAAACTTGCTTTATTTAGTTTCTTTACTTCGACATTCTTTGGCGGAAACGCCCTTGTAGCTACTTCGATGTATTTTATAAGTATTGTCAGCATTATTCTTGGCGGACTGCTACTTAAACTATTTAATAGAAGAAAAACTACCGCCAGCGACGTATTTCTCGTAGAGTTGCCTACATATAAATTGCCTACGGCGACAAGCGTGCTTAAAGAAATGTGGGACAAAGGCAAAAGTTTCTTAATAAAAGCCGGCACAATTATATTTACAGCCTCAGTAGTGCTGTGGCTACTAACTTCGTTTAGTTGGAGTTTTAAAGTAACCATTGGAAATAATGCCGAAAGTATGTTGTCTAGCATAGGAAAATTAATAGCTCCGTTATTTGTTCCGCTTGGCTTTGGCAACTGGCAATTTGCAGTAGCTACCTTGTCGGGGCTTGCGGCAAAAGAAACGGCGATTACTACGCTACAAATATTATACAAAACTCTTGACATTACAACGGCTATAACTCCGCTCGGGGCGTACAGTTTTATGGTATTTAACTTGCTTTGCGCTCCCTGTATGGCAACTATCGGCGCATCATTTAAAGAACAAGGCAAGGCTAAATACGGAATAATTTCAGTAGCTTTTCAAACAGTATTTGCCTATCTTGTTTCGCTTGCAATATATCAAATAGGCAGACTAGTTATAAAAAATAATAATCTATTTCTCACAATCAGCATAGTTAGCTTAATCGCCGTTGTGTTTATACTCTGCATATTGTTTCTAATCAAGAAAAAAGGCTGTAAGTACGAATGCGACCACTGTCCAAATAACAAAAACTGTAAAAAATAATTAATAATTTAAATTATATGGCTAATACAAGTCAAATAAACAACCTGCGTTACTATATAACAAACAAAAAACAAGAACTTTAATAAGTTCTTGTTTTTTTAGCGTAATTTGCATATCCGCAAAGCAAGTCAAATAAAACAACCATAACCGAATTTAAGTATTGTATAAAATAACTCGAAAAAACAACCATAACCGACTAAATTAATATCTTACAATTTCAAAAAATTACAATAGATTGAGTAATAACTTAATCTTTGGGGGTTTCTAGTTGCTCGGCAAGCTTGATGTTGATAAAGTCTTCTATCAGTGTGTCTTTGTCTACAAGCACAATTTTTTTGCCTTTGGCGTGTTTAACGGCGGCGGAATTAAAGTACCCGTTTGTAATTACCATACATTGGTCGCAAGAATAAGCCGAAAGAGCCTTTAACGAGTCGTAGACTACTTCGCAACCCAGAATTTCTTTGGTAATTAAACACCTTACTGCGGTAACTACTCCGCCTTTTTCGACTACCATATCTGCGCCGTAGTCGTCTATAACGGGCGTAAACTTGACAGTACAGCCTTTATATGTAAATATTCTTGAAAGATAGAACTCAAACTGTATATTGTCCATCTTCTCTATTTCGGCAAGTTTTTGAGCCGTAGTTTGTCTAGGCAAACTATTGTTAGTCAAGTTAGCTGAGCTACTAGAAGCGATATAGCCAAATTGATTTAAAATATTTTGATTGTATTCGTCTAAGCGTTGTTGTTGAGCTAATAATTCTTTCTTTTTCATATTGTTCACCTATCTTGTTTTTACGTTAAATTGATACAAGGCGATTGCAACCGCCGTAGGTAAGTTGAGAGAGTCTATTGCGCAAGAGTGGTCAATTACCACGCTTTGCCCTATTTGTTGGTAACTGCTAGGCAAGCCCGAACTTTCGTTGCCAAATATGAGCGAATAGAGGTTGGTAGGGCTGACATTTTGCAGTTTGGTTTTGCCGTCGGTTAAAAAGCAATACATCTGCCGTTGCCCAAACTCTTTGTCATAATCTAAATAGCTGTCAAAACAACTTATATTAAGAGAAAACACCGCACCCATCGAAGCTCTAACAGTCTTAGGGGCGAATGCGTCGGCGGGAGCGCCAATTAAAGCAAGGTTGGTAATGTTAAAGCCCAACATCGAACGCATAATATTGCCAAGATTTCCCATATCGGCAGGATTATCTAACACAACGTGATTTTGACTAGGCGACAAAGCCGAATACTGTTTAATAAATTCTCCGGCAACAAAAACATTTTCTTTTTTAGAAATAGTTTCTATCTTATGAGAAGCCTTTTCAACGACTATGCCCAAACCGCTTGCAAGTTTTAATAAATTTTCTATTGCGGGCGTCATTTGCAAATTATCGTGAGTAAGGATACGTGTAACCAAATTAGGCTTACGTAACAGTAATTCGTAGGTAGGAAACACTCCTAAGGCATAACTTATCTTTTCTTCATACTTCATCGCCCCTATTTTACCATATATACAAAGTATTTACAAGTTGGATTAAAAAGTTTTTGAAAAATAATTGACAATACCCAAACTTAATGATATTATGTTTAGGCATTTGAAACACTAGGTATTTATGGGGGTGTAGCTCAGCTGGGAGAGCACCTGCCTTGCAAGCAGGGGGTCAGCGGTTCGATCCCGCTCATCTCCACCATATACCTAGCTATTTAAATGTCTTGTATTTTAATATAGGAATGTAGCTCAGCTGGTTAGAGCACCACCCTGAAGCCGAGTGTCCGCTAGGACACGAACGCCACGAGGGCAAAGCCCGAGTATAAGGTGGCAACTTTAAACAAGGCGAGAACATTAAATAATACAAGGTAGCCTATCGCAAAACTTAATATAATATAGGAATGTAGCTCAGCTGGTTAGAGCACCACCCTGAAGCCGAGTGTCCGCTAGGACACGAACGCCACGAGG
>JAVVRZ010000011.1 GCA_036654455.1 Clostridia bacterium
TGGGGATGACGTCAAGTCCTCATGGCCCTTATAGGTGGGGCTACACACGTCATACAATGGCTGGTACAAAGGGTTGCCAACCCGCGAGGGGGAGCTAATCCCATAAAGCCAGTCGTAGTCCGGATCGCAGTCTGCAACTCGACTGCGTGAAGTCGGAATCGCTAGTAATCGTGGATCAGAATGTCACGGTGAATACGTTCCCGGGTCTTGTACACACCGCCCGTCACACCATGGGAGCGGGTCTCGCCAGAAGTAGGTAGCCTAACCGCAAGGAGGGCGCTTACCACGGCGGGGTTCGTGACTGGGGTGAAGTCGTAACAAGGTAGCCGTATCGGAAGGTGCGGCTGGATCACCTCCTTTTAGGGAGTAGGTAACACCTACTTTGTCGTGCAATGGTTATAGCAAAAGTACCACTTTTGAACCATTGATTAGGGTCTTTTTGTTTATCTTATTTTTAGACTTACAAACTTAAAACAAAGATTATTCTAACCCGTTAGTTGTTGACTGTCTCTTGCTTTTCTCTCTTTCATAGTTACAGTTTCTGTTAAGTTCCCCTTAACGAAACATAATCAACACCCCGTATTCCCTATGTGGTGTTTTTTTTATGCCTTTTTACCGCTTTATGCGGTCTTTTTTTATATTTATCGTTATACTTTTTATTTATATCGTTATTAGAGTAGAATAATATAATATTTGTTAATTTATTTATTAATATTTATTAAGAAAATATTTTTTGTATTTAGTCTTGATTTTTATATATTTATATAGTAAACTAATGTTAAACAAATGAAGATTTTGTTTACATTTTTATCGAGGAGGCATCTATGAATAGTTTTCAAATTAGGAAAGAAGCGAGGACGGCTTTGAAAGGTAACTGGGTAAACGCTCTATTAGTATGTCTAATTATGGCGTCGTTTGCTTTCATTATGGGGGTAATCTACGACTTGTCTACCATGGGTATACAAAATGAACTGCTAGACTTACTAGAAAGACAAGGCGCTAATCAGATAACCGATGAAGTTTATTTAGATTTGTACCAAAGTCTTAACGCTAAACTTATACTACTTAACGTATTTAATATTTTGGCTACCATAGCCGGACTATTATTTGGGCTTGCTAACGCCAATTACTTTTTAAGACTTGCCGAAACAAATAATGGCAGATTTGACGTTTTTACAAGTTATTTTAAATATGTTTGGCGTAGCTTTTGTTTATATCTATTAATGACGGTTAAAATTTGCCTTTGGTCTTTGTTATTAGTTATACCCGGCATAATCAAGAGTTTTTCTTATTCGATGGCGCCATATATCAAGGCGGATAATTTAGATTTGTCGGCAGCTGAGTGTATTGACCGAAGTAAAAATATGATGAAAGGGCAAAAGGGCGCTTTGTTTGGATTAGGGTTTAGCTTTATCGGTTGGATTCTGCTTACGGCTTTGGTATATACCGCAATAACCATGGTTCTTCGCATGGTGTTAGGCCTAACCGAAGTTACGACCACTAGAATACAGCCAAGTTCAATTACTGCGCTATCTGCGATGTTGTCAATTCCGCTTACCGCATACATACAAACCGCAACCGCAAAATTTTACCTTGCGCTTAAAGTGAAATTATCTCCCATAGAAGAACAGTCTTCGACTACGGATGAAAAAGAAAATGTCGCTGAATAAATAATTTAAAATGTTATTTATTTTTAAACATAATTATTTTGTCAATTTAATTTAGTACATAAAACAGCCCTTAACTTTTTTTAAGCTAAGGGCTGTTTATTTTTTTGCCTAACTAAACGGGTAAACTTAATCGTTCATCTCATAATACCAACCACTTGTTTGAGTGGGTGGTAATGTTTGACCACGTTTGATTGTGACGGTGTTTACCATCTTGCCGTTGCGGTCGCACACACGATAACTTCCCGATTGAGGAGCTGTGTCGCCAGGATTTAATCTCATAATTATTACCTCCTTAGATAGTACAATATAATTTTGTGTCAAAGGTAAAATTTTATACAGTTATCTTTAAATTTAAATATATTTTTTTTAAAAAATTTAAATATTACATATTGCAAAATTAAAAAGACTTCTACAAATACGAAATTTGTAGAAGTCTAATCAATTTAAATTAGTAATCATTTAAGTATTTTGCAATTTATTTGAAAAGTAAATATTGTAGATTATTTTAACTTACTTTTAAAATTATTTTTTAACCAGTATTTTTTTTAGGTTGGCAAAACGTGGAACGCCGTTTATGTATAAGACCGGGTTTTGACCTTCAATAAGTGGTAAAACATAGTCAAGAAAAGCCGGACTTACATAATTATCGCCACAAATATAAGCGTCAGGCATTTTCTTTTCGTAATTAGCTACGTCTACAAGCGGAATATCAATAAACTTTGTCGAATATCCTTCTTTATTTAGTCGTTTTATACCTATCATAATGTCGGTCTTGCCCTCGATTGCCGAGATTACAGCCTCTTTGCCTGCGCCATAAGCCTCGTCAACGTCGGTTTTACTTGCAATGTGCGCTGCGCAACGTTGCATAAGGGAGAATTCGATAGGGCGAGTCTTAGCGTTTAGTCTAACTTTGAGTAACGCCCCCAAATAATTGCCCACTCCGCCTAGCTGAACGTGATTAAAAGAATCTTTGCTTGCGTTTTTTGTAGCGTATTCGGTAATATATACGCCGTCTTTATCTTTAATGCCTTCGCTTATGGCGACAATAACATTGCCTTTTTGAGCGTAGACTTTTTCGCAGTCAATTAGAAATTTCTCAACGTCGAAGGCTCGTTCGGGCAAATATATTAGGTCGGGTCCAAGTCCGACAGAAGAGGCTACATAGCTTGCGGCGGTTAACCAACCTGCGTTTCTACCCATTATTTCAATCACAGTAGCCGTACCGCTACCGTAAACTTTGGCGTCTAAGGCTATTTCCATACAAGTAGTAGCGATATATTTTGCTGCGCTACCATATCCGGGGCAGTGGTCTGTGCCAAACAAATCGTTATCTATTGTTTTGGGAACGCCTATAATTTGACAAGCGTAGTTGCGTTCGGCAAGAAACTTGCTAATTTTGTTGCATGTGTCCATACTGTCGTTACCGCCGTTATACAAAAAATATCGTATATTGTATTTTGTAAAGACTTGCAATATTTTTTCGTAATCAGTCGAATCTTGTTGGTAGTTTTTTAATTTGTAGCGAACCGAACCCAAAGCCGAACTGGGAGTATTGCGTAAAAGAGCAATTTCTTGGCTGTCTTCCTTAGAAATATCATATAGTTGTTCGTTTAATATGCCTTTAATGCCGTGCGATGCGCCGTATACCGCCGTAATACACTCAATATTACTCGCCGTTTCAAAAACTCCGCACGCCGATGCGTTGATTACGCTACTCGGCCCTCCGCTTTGTCCAAATAGCAATGCGCCAACTAGACTCATAATTACCTCCACAAATGCCAAAGAAATATTACTTTAATAATAGCATAAATCGGGTAAAAAAATCAATAGGCAACGGGCATTTACTTAAAAATAATCTCTGCGCCAACAAATTGTATTTTTTCCAACAAAAAAAGACACCCTCGTGTCTTTGTTGGTAGGAATGCGACTTAGTCTACTTATATTCCTCCCAAACTCTCGTTTGGTAGGAATGCGACTTAGTCTACTTATATTCCTCCCAAACTCTCGTTTGGTAGGAATGCGACTTAGTCTACTTATATTCCTCCCAAACTCTCGTTTGGTAGGAATGCGACTTAGTCTACTTATATTCCTCCCAAACTCTCGTTTGGTAGGAATGCGACTTAGTCTACTTAT
>JAVVRZ010000012.1 GCA_036654455.1 Clostridia bacterium
TATTTAAATATTACAATTTATAATAATATTTTAGAAAATCTATTGAAAATTAACAAAATAAATGGTATTATATGCGCACAAAGTCATAATTTATTTAATTAGATATTATTTGTTTCTGTTTTAGACTTTGTCAAATAAACAAAAAGATAAAAATTGGAGGTTGTTATGAAAAAAGGGGTAAAAAGTTTAGTCTTAATAGCTATACTTTTATTGTCGATTATGGTGGTTGCAGCTTGCAACGACTCTGTACTATTTGAAGTTAAGTTTGATAGTAAAGGCGGTTCTTCAATCAAGCCTATTAAAGTTATAAGTGGCGCTCTTGTCGTTGAGCCTACCGCTCCAACAAGAGAGGGCTTTACATTTAACGGCTGGTATGCCGACAGCGAGTGTTTAACTTCGTGGATTTTTGCAACTAATACTGTTAAGGCAGATACAACGCTCTACGCTAGTTGGTTAGACAACAACGTTAAGAGCTATACCATAACTTATAAGGACGGCGCAGAAATATTATTTACCAAGAAAGTAGCCGAAAATATGTTTGCCGAGAACATTATTCCAACAAGAGACGAATATACATTTAATGGTTGGCAATTAGAAAATGTCGATTTTGATTTTGCAACGCCTATAACTACCGATTTGATTCTTGTTGCAAAGTGGACGCTTAGCGCAGAACTTTTTACCTTTACAATTAGTGGCAATAACGTTACCATTACGGGGCTTAAAGATAAAACGGTTACAAAACTTTTTATTCCAAGCAAAATTTCCGGGCATAGCGTAACAAGTATAGGAGATTATGCATTTTATAATTGCAGCAGCTTAACAAATATAACTATTCCTGATAGTGTAACAAGTATAGGATATAACGCATTTGACGGTTGCAGGAGCTTAACATTCCAAGAGAGAAATAATTGTTTATATCTAAGCAATTGGTTGATTCGTGTCAAAGATACAAACGTTACAACTATTGAGGTTGCAGCAGGTACACTTGGAATCTATCTTGGCGCATTTCGGGATTGTTCCAGTTTAACAAGTATAACTATTCCAAGTAGCGTAACAAGTATAGGAGATGGCGCATTTTATGGTTGTTCCAACTTAGCAAGTATAATTATTCCTGATAGTGTAACAAGTATAGGATATGGCGCATTTCGTGGTTGTAGTAGCTTAACATTCCAAGAGAAAAATAATTGTTTATATCTAAACAATTGGTTGATTCGTGTCAAAGATACAAATGTTACAACTATTGAGGTTGCCAACGGTACGCTTGTAATCTGTGATGGCGCATTTAAAGGTTGTTCCAGCTTAACAAGTATAAATATTCCAACTAGCGTAACAAGTATAGGAGATTGGGTATTTGAAGATTGTTCCAATTTAACAAGTATAACTATTCCAGATAGCGTAACAAGTATAGGAGATTGGACATTTAGCGGTTGCAGTAGCTTAACAAGTATAACTATTCCTGATAGCGTAACTAGTATAGAAGACCAGGCTTTTTGGTATTGTTCCAGCTTAGCAAGTATAACTATTCCAACTAGCGTAACAAGTATAGGAGATTATGCATTTTATGGTTGCAGTAGCTTAACAAGTATAACTATTCCAACTAGCGTAACAAGTATAGGAGAAAGGGTATTTGGCGGTTGCAGCAGCTTAACAAGTATAATTATTCCCGATGGTGTAACAAGTATAGGAGATTTGGCATTTACCGATTGCAGCAGTTTAACAAGTATAACTATTCCAACTAGCGTAACAAGTATAGGAAATTTTGCATTTGGCGCTTGCCACAACTTAACAAGCATTGACGTAGATATTAATAACACAACATATAAATCTATTAATGGAGACCTATATAGTAAAGATGGCGCTGAGTTCTTGTATTATTGCAATGGCAATAAAGATACTTCATTTACAATACCAACTGGCGTAACAAGTATAGGAGGTGGCGCATTTAGAGGTTGCAGTAGCTTAACAAGTATAACTATTCCAACTGGCGTAACAAGTATAGGAGATTGGGTATTTGAAGATTGTTCCAATTTAACAAGTATAATTATTCCTGATAGCGTAACTAGTATAGGAAGAAGCGCATTTAGCGGTTGCAGCGGACTTACAAGTATAACTATTCCAAGTAGCGTAACAAGTATAGGAGATGTCGCATTTAGTGGTTGCAGTAGTTTAACAAGTATAACTATTCCTGACGGTGTAACAAGTATAGGAGATCGTGCATTTAGCGGTTGCAGCAGTTTAACAAGTATCACTATTCCAGATAGCGTAACGAGTATAGGAGGTGGCGCATTTAGCGGTTGCAGTAGCTTAACAA
>JAVVRZ010000013.1:0-697 GCA_036654455.1 Clostridia bacterium
AGGTTCAACGGAACGCTCTAGGCAAGCGCTAGAAATCATGGCGGAAATAGATACGCTGACGGAGGAACTCGCGCAAACGGAAAAGCTAATTAACACCCAAAACCTAGTGAAATATAGGAGAGAAGAAATAGAGAAAACCCTTGAAGAACTCAAAATATTAGAAAACTTCGATAGCGATATCTTCACAAGCCTTACCGAAAGCCTACAAATAGACAAAGATAAAAACTTACTAATCACCCTAAAATGCGGACTCACCCTCACGGAATACATAAGATAAAGCGAAACGCAAGTACAATAGCCTCTGCTATCAACGATAGCGGGGGCTATTTTTTATAAGCGAAAGAGTAGTTATAGCCTATAAGACCCTTGCAATATCTTACAAAACAGTTGCGTAATTAAACATTTAGTCTTTTAGTAGTGGCAAGGTTTGGTACACTACCAAAAGGCGTATATACGCCTTATAGTAGTTCACAGCCATCTAGGTATACACTTATGTCTTAATCGACACAAGTGTATATTTTTTTACCAAAAACGAGTTTAGCAAGGATTTTAATGCGTTTTGCGAGAAAATCAGCAAGTTTTGTAAGGATTTTAATGAATTTAGCGAGGATTTTCTCTTATTTTGCCAACAACTTTCAGCGCAAAGTCTTAAAGATTTTTCGCTGTTTTTATAAAGTTAACTAATCGGCACTATGTT
>JAVVRZ010000013.1:707-1095 GCA_036654455.1 Clostridia bacterium
GTAAAATATCCCCCAAAAACCCTAGTTAACTAACCCTCACCATTTGGAGAATCGAATGTATTGCATCTAAAAAGCGGACAAGTTTTGTTCAGTATAGCGAGAAATTTGACTTTTCACTTGATTTTTGGTAGAATGAAGTTAAATAAATACGAATAAACATAGGTGCAACCAAAAGTTGACAAATAGTTGGTTGAAGTAGGATTAAAACATGATATGATAAAGAGACCATAGGAGGGGTTAATATGCCAATTAAAGAGAACATAAAACAATTTAGAGAAAAAATGAATATGTCTCAGGAGCTTCTTGCTGAAAAGATGGATGTTACAAGGCAGGCAGTTTCTAAATGGGAGAGCGGGGAGTGCAAACCCTCAACGCAGAATCTATTGAC
>JAVVRZ010000014.1 GCA_036654455.1 Clostridia bacterium
CGTTGACCACGGAAAAACAACAACAACAGCAGCAATCTCTAAAGTATTATCAGATATGGGACTAGCTAAGAAAGTAGATTTCGCTAACATCGACGCTGCACCAGAAGAGAGAGAAAGAGGAATCACAATCAATACAGCTCACATCGAGTATGAAACAGAAACAAGACACTACGCACACGTAGACTGTCCAGGTCACGCGGATTACGTAAAGAACATGATAACTGGAGCAGCACAAATGGACGGAGCAATCCTAGTTGTATCTGCAGCAGATGGACCAATGCCTCAAACAAGAGAGCACATCCTATTATCAAGACAGGTTGGAGTTCCATACATCGTAGTATACTTAAACAAAGCTGACATGGTAGACGACGAAGAGTTACTAGAGTTAGTAGAGATGGAAGTAAGAGAGTTATTAACAGAGTACGGATTCCCAGGAGACGACTTACCAGTAGTAATGGGATCATCATTAGGAGCGATGAACGGAGAAGAGAAATGGGTAAACCAAATTAAAGCTCTAATGAACGCAGTAGATGAGTACATACCAACACCTGCAAGAGCAGTAGACCAACCATTCCTAATGCCAATCGAGGATGTATTCACGATAACAGGAAGAGGAACAGTAGTAACAGGAAGAATCGAAAGAGGAATAGTAAAAGTTGGAGAAGAGGTTGAGATCGTAGGAATCAAAGAAACTTCATCAAAAACAACTTGTACTGGAGTAGAAATGTTCAGAAAGCTATTAGACCAAGGTCAAGCTGGAGATAACGTAGGAGCTCTATTAAGAGGAATCAAGAAAGAAGATGTAGAAAGAGGACAAGTACT
>JAVVRZ010000015.1 GCA_036654455.1 Clostridia bacterium
AGGTGAAATTTTAGAAGCGATTCACAGACCCCTTGGAGCCAGATCAATGGATAGCATTAAGCGCAGAACCCGTGCGGGAATGGGGCGTTGCCAAGCTGGATTTTGTACACCGAAAACAATGCAGATCCTTGCCCGTGAATTAGGGATTAGTATGACTGAAATTACAAAAAAAGGTGGCGTGTCAAAATTGCTTGTTGGCAAGAATAAAGAACTAAAAGCAGAGAAGGTGACAAAATGATCCATCATGATATTGTCATTATCGGTGGTGGCCCCGCCGGACTTGCTGCCGCAGTGGCAGCCAAAAATGAAGGCGTTGATGACGTTCTTATAATTGAACGGGATGAGCGTTTAGGAGGTATTCTTAATCAATGTATTCATAATGGATTTGGGTTGCACACCTTTAATGAAGAGTTGACTGGCCCTGAATATGCTAGCCGTTTTATTGATGAAGTTGAGAAACTTAAGATGGCCTATTACTTAAAAACAATGGTCATTTCGATTAACGAAAGCAAACAAATAACCTTGGTGAATGCGACCGATGGACTGATTGAAATTCAGGCGGAATCCATTATCTTAGCCATGGGCTGTCGCGAACGTCCGAGGGGAGCCTTGAACATTCCGGGGTATCGCCCAGCCGGTATTTTTACAGCCGGAACAGCGCAACGTTTGGTCAATATTGAAGGTGTTATGCCAGGCAAAGAAGTGATTATTCTCGGATCGGGAGATATTGGT
>JAVVRZ010000016.1 GCA_036654455.1 Clostridia bacterium
ATAGTATAGAAAAAACTATTTACGTATTGTTTACTACTTCTTGTTCTTGAAAACACATATAAAATAATAAATAAAATAGATACACTAATTATCGAAAATGCACATATCGCAACAACTATTATCATTCTTTCCATATAAAATATTATACACGAAGATTATATTAATAATATAATCATTTATCTGCGCTTTGTTCTTTATAAATTTAATATTAACTTATTCATATTTTATTAATCAAAATTTCAATATAAGTTAATATTAAATTTATGTATAATATTATTTGTAACGGAGAAATACCCAAGCGGCTGAAGGGGTCAGTCTCGAAAACTGATAGAGGTAATACCTGCGAGGGTTCAAATCCCTCTTTCTCCGCCATCTAATATTTATATTTATTTTTTTATATTGACACAGAATTTTTAGCAAAGCTTTATTGAAACTATAATATCAAAACAACGAAAACGATTTCTATTTAATATCTCTATTTTTCTGATTAAGATAGTAATATAACAAAGGAGTTGAAATATGAAAAGTAAACTCTTATTAATTTTAGTTAGTTTTTTCGTATTAACTGGTTGTGGAGTCAATACATTAAATTGGCCTATTATAGATCTTACGTTTGCATCTAATGAAATAGTTTCTATCACGATGAATTTTATTTGCAAAGATAAAGAGAATTTTACTGATAAGATTGAGATAAGTGAACCAAAACAAATGTTGGAAATTTACG
>JAVVRZ010000017.1 GCA_036654455.1 Clostridia bacterium
GTATCATCAGTAGTTGTGGTTTTGACTCATTTGAACCTTTAGTTTATGAATAATCCGTTTTTCTAACCTTGAAATATATGATTGTGAAATCCCTAACCGCTTTGCAATATCTTTTTGGGTTAATTCCTCATGTTCTATGCCATAGCGCATTTGTAGGATTTGACGTTCTCTACTTTTTAAACAACCCATCGCTTTTAATAGTTCTCGTTTATTTTCATTACGTTCAAACTCTTTTGTGACAAGATCATCAGGTGTTCCTAATATATCAGATAATAAAAGTTCATTACCATCATAGTCAACATTTAAAGGTTCATCAAAACTTATTTCATTTTTACGTCGACTTTTTTTACGTAGAAACATTAAAATTTCATTTTCAATACAACGTGAAGCATACGTAACAAGTTTGATGTTTTTATCTCGTTTAAAAGTATTCACTGCTTTTATTAGTCCAATACTACCAATACTTATCAAATCTTCCATAAAGATGGGATTGGTTTCATATCGCTTAGCGATATACACCACCAATCGTAAGTTATGTTCGATTAATGTATTACGTGCTTCTTCATCACCATCTTCTAAAGCAATTAATGCTTTTAATTCTTCTTCTTTATCTAATGGTTTTGGTAATACATCACTCCCTTGCATATAAAACACTTGTGTTTCTTCTTTTTTAAAGAACAGAAAACG
>JAVVRZ010000018.1 GCA_036654455.1 Clostridia bacterium
ATCTAATTCATAGCATTTTTGATTGCTTGTTTCTTCAATTGTATATCTGCTCCAACTGTCTTCACCGTCAATATCCGATGTCGAATACATACTCGTACGAAAGCCAAACCACGAATAAACAGCAGGAGCCTCATCACGCAGCATTACATATATAAATCCGTAAGGCTCAAACTCAACAAGAAAATAGTTCAATTCATCATTCTCATTGTATAACGGATATACGCTAAAACTTGTATAAGCGGTGGCATCCGTCATAAATCGTTTTTCTATACGTTCCGTCACACGTTGAACATGCTCTTCCTCTGTAAACGTATTAGCCTTTTTCGAGCAGGCACATAAGCAACCGAGCACTGCAATTATGTTAATAACTACAATAAATTCGACAATTATTCTTTTTATTTTTATCATAATTTCAACTCCTTTTATCTTTAATTAACGTAAGTAATCCTTTCGTTTTATTTTTATTCTGTTCTTGAGTGTATTTAACCCTGCTCCCATTTTGCATAGAGCCTTACTTTTTCTTGCTTGTCTGCTGTTTCTTGAAACATTCGAATAATGTCTTCCTTAAACACGGAAAACTCAATATCTTCGGGTGGATCGTACTTACCGACCACCTCGGCAACAGAGTGTTGCTCAAACTGAGGAATTTT
>JAVVRZ010000019.1:0-252 GCA_036654455.1 Clostridia bacterium
GGTCATTCTGCAAAAGGCACGCTCTCACCCATTAACGGGCTCGAACTTCTTGTAAGCACATAGTTTCAGATTATCTATTTCACTCCCCTTCCGGGGTTCTTTTCACCTTTCCCTCACGGTACTTGTTCACTATCGGTCATTAGAGAGTATTTAGCCTTACGGGATGGTCCCCGTAGATTCAGACAAGATTACACGTGTCCCGTCCTACTCAGGATACACTAAGGAGACTACAACATTTCGCCTACAGGTCTA
>JAVVRZ010000019.1:269-632 GCA_036654455.1 Clostridia bacterium
CGTTTCGCTCGCCACTACTAAGGTAATCGATTTTTCTTTCTACTCCTCCAGTTACTAAGATGTTTCAGTTCACTGGGTTGTTTTCATATAACTATGAATTCATTATATGATGATAGCGTATTAACGCTACCGAGTTTCCTCATTCGGAAATCTCCGGATCAAAGACTGCTTACGTCTCCCCGAAGCATATCGTAGTTTGCCACGTCCTTCATCAGCTTCTAATGCCAAGGCATTCACTATGCGCCCTTATTAATTTAACCACTTAATCCTAATTTGATGAGTTAGTTTCTTAATATCTTACAATAAAGTAAGATTACTCAAAAATTTTACTCGCGTATATAAAAAATTATATACAATTACATT
>JAVVRZ010000020.1 GCA_036654455.1 Clostridia bacterium
ATGCGTTCCCGGGTCTTGTACACACCGCCCGTCACACCACGGAAGTTGGGGGCGCCCGAAGCCACTTAGCTAACCCTTTTGGGAAGCGAGTGTCGAAGGTGAAATCAATAACTGGGGTGAAGTCGTAACAAGGTAGCCGTATCGGAAGGTGCGGCTGGATCACCTCCTTTCTAAGGAGAATTACCTACTGTTTAATTTTGAGAGTTTTTATTATTTATAAAAAAATAAAAACTTGTTAAAAATATTGACAAAAATTAATGAAAATAGTAAAATATAATTCGTTAAAAAAGTTAATAATATGGGGGTGTAGCTCAGCTGGGAGAGCACTTGCCTTGCACGCAAGGGGTCAGGAGTTCGATCCTCCTCATCTCCACCATTTCGCTAGAAACATGCGAAGAATTTTAGTACCTTGAAAACTGCATAACATTTAGTGATATGACATCATTTTATATATGAAGAAGATAACTTCTAAAAATATCTCAGACAAGAAAAGTCTTAAAAATTACATTTAAAGTAACGTAATAAACTGAGTTAATACAAAGTTTATTCGTAACGATAACTTTAATAACTTGGTCAAGTTATTAAGGGTGCAGGGCGGATGCCTTGGCACTAGGAGCC
>JAVVRZ010000021.1 GCA_036654455.1 Clostridia bacterium
ATAGAAAATTTCAATCCACACACCCGCGGGGGGTGTGACCTTCGCGGTACCTGAGTATCGCCAGCTCCTTTTTGTGATTTCAATCCACACACCCGCGGGGGGTGTGACTTTCCTCATACAAGACGGCAAACCTTCTCGGAGAAGATTTCAATCCACACACCCGCGGGGGGTGTGACTTTACGATTTGCCTTTGTTTGTCGTATTGAACGGCATTTCAATCCACACACCCGCGGGGGGTGTGACTTTTGATTTCGATGATCTGTGTAGTGTGTGGACCAATTTCAATCCACACACCCGCGGGGGGTGTGACACGTCTTGCCGGTCCCGGGGTCCATCAGGAGTGCATTTCAATCCACACACCCGCGGGGGGTGTGACTATAAATAAGTTAATTTCAGACGGCACTACACTTATTTCAATCCACACACCCGCGGGGGGTGTGACTTACCATTCAAATTTTCCCCTGTCCTGCATTGTAATTTCAATCCACACACCCGCGGGGGGTGTGACTCAACTCCTAATATACTAAGTCAATATAAATTCTTGTATTTTACGAATATCGTATTATTAAAAAAGTATTTCGTAAAATATCTGTAAAATA
>JAVVRZ010000022.1 GCA_036654455.1 Clostridia bacterium
ATACGTTCCCGGGCCTTGTACACACCGCCCGTCACACCATGAGAGTCGGGAACACCCGAAGTCCGTAGTCTAACCGCAAGGAGGGCGCGGCCGAAGGTGGGTTTGATAATTGGGGTGAAGTCGTAACAAGGTAGCCGTATCGGAAGGTGCGGCTGGATCACCTCCTTTCTAAGGAGACCTCGCAGATAGAGGACACAAGGTTCTCACAAAATATCTACGTAACATTCCTAGGTCAGACCTTAAATTTCTTCATACATTGTTTAATTTAGAGGGTACACTTCCGTCATTAGTGACGGTTTTGTATTCTTAATTTGCACCTTGAAAACTGAACAATGTAATGTGATAACAAATTTTAAGCAAGGCAACAGAAAAGGAAGCGATTTTGGACGCAAGTTCAAGGTTGTTTTGGAAGTCATCGCAAGATGATTTCGAATAAAGTAAAATGAACTAAATTGTGGAACAATAGGGTAACAATTAATTTCAACAAAATTATTCTTCTGAAAGCCTGCATAATTCGTAACTTAAAGATTAATTCAAAATAATGGGTTATTCTAATAGGTCAAGCTAAAAAGAGCGCAAGGGGAATG
>JAVVRZ010000023.1 GCA_036654455.1 Clostridia bacterium
TAATGAAGGCCAATTTGAAGTAAATAATGAAGAAAAATTTACTTTTTCTTCAAATAAGACTGCAGAACTCAAACATAATGGATTATTTGGTAAAGAAGTAAAATTAGGAATTAGGCCTGAAGATATAGTATCTGATAGTAGATTTGTTTCATCTGGAAACTTTCAAACCTTTACAGTTCACATTAAAATTGCAGAATTATTAGGTTCAGAATACAATTTAATTTTTAATCTTGGTCGCGATCAGTTGATCGCGCGTTCAAAAGCAATGACTATTATTAAAAATGATGATGAAGTAAAATTACATTTTGATTTAGACAAATGTATTTTCTTTGATAAAGAAACAACAGAGTGTATTTGTTAACTTTATTAAGTTCGTGGGTTCAAACGTTTATGATACTGGCATTTTTTAATTAAAAAAGCTAAACACAAGGTGTGTTTAGCTATGTTTATTTAGTGGCGGAGAAAGAGGGATTTGAACCCTCGCACCCTGTTACAGATCTATGAGCTTTCCAAGCCCACCCCTTCAGCCGCTTGGGTATTTCTCCGGCTGATAATAATTATAACATGTTTGTTGATTTT
>JAVVRZ010000024.1:0-302 GCA_036654455.1 Clostridia bacterium
AGTCGTAACAAGGTAGCCGTATCGGAAGGTGCGGCTGGATCACCTCCTTTCTAGAGTTTGCACGAATCAGGTAACTGGTTCACGCATCAAATGTTCACACTTATCGGCTGTTTAATTAAGAAGAAACAGTAGTCGTAGTAGCACCGCGTTGGGGCTGTAGCTCAGCTGGTTAGAGCACCGTGTTGATAACGCGGGGGTCGTTGGTTCGAGTCCAACCAGCCCTACCAGCAAAAACAAACCCGGGGGTAAGGTGGACACTAGTCCAGCCAGACCTACCAGTATGTAATACCCACAGGGGGATT
>JAVVRZ010000024.1:312-577 GCA_036654455.1 Clostridia bacterium
CCTGCTTTGCAAGCAGGGGGTCGTCGGTTCGATCCCGTCATCCTCCACCAATACTTTGAAAGTGCAAACGTAAGCCGGTCAGTGACTCAGGTTTAGGTTTGATCTTTTAGCGATCAAAGCTGTTTCGTTCTTTAACAATCTGGAAGAAGTAAAGATTATTTATTGATCGGTTTGCCGTAAAACGCAAATCGATGGGTAATGATTGTATGTATCAACAAACAAGCAACAACGTTGTACTTTCTTATCCCTGTAGCGCTCTTTGATT
>JAVVRZ010000025.1 GCA_036654455.1 Clostridia bacterium
TTATAGGTTATTTCCCCTATGGCTTTTTCGATATAGGTGAGTTTGTCACTACCTTAATATGGCTGACGGCAAGGAAGCCTTTTCAAGTCTAAAATCAAAGGACGCAAGAACGGCGTATAAATATCTTACAACTGCCGAAGACCTATACTTAAAAGCAATAGAAGAAATAGGCGGTAAGTATATCAAAGGCAAGATTATCGGTATAAATGATAAAGACGATAATGATAACGATAAATTAGGCGTTGCAAAAGAAAGCAAAAAGCAGTATAATAAAAAGACACCATATATCCAATGGAAATCGGACGCTCTTGCTTGGGCAAATGATTCCAAGAGAAAAGTTGGGGATATTGATAGTGGTGCAGATAACAACTACTATTATTTTTATGAGGCTACTGACCCTTATGGAGATGATAAAGCGACCGATTACAAAGTCGTTGCAAAAGTAAGAGCAGATAAATATGAATTAATCAAAAATTGGAGAGAGGAGGTTGAACGGAATAATGAAAGAAGTAACGCAAGCGTTTATGAGTGTGTTGATGAGTATGAAAGTTCAAAACAAAAATATAGAGGCAATA
>JAVVRZ010000026.1 GCA_036654455.1 Clostridia bacterium
GGTGAAGTCGTAACAAGGTAGCCGTATCGGAAGGTGCGGCTGGATCACCTCCTTTCTGGAAAACCGCTGCTTCAATTGAACGCCCACACTTATCGGTTGTTGGAACAAGCCAAGGCTTGGTAGATGAGAAGAGATTCTTGCATGCCGGGTTGAGGAATGGGTCTGTAGCTCAGCTGGTTAGAGCACTGTGTTGATAACGCAGGGGTCGTTGGTTCGAGCCCAACTAGACCCACCATTAGGTTCCAATGCCAGTGCAAGAGGATCCCGGGGGATTAGCTCAGCTGGGAGAGCACCTGCTTTGCAAGCAGGGGGTCGTCGGTTCGATCCCGTCATCCTCCACCAAAACTTAGCGCCTGAGGGTGCTATAATCGAAGGCTCTTCAATACAAAAGCAGTCTGGCTTCAGACTGCTTTTGTATTGATCAATCTGATCAATAGGCTGTTCTTTAAAAATTCATAGAGTCGAAATCAGCGTTGCTGGTGGAAACTGCACATTCGTAAAGGTTTAGTGCAGACCGTGCCACCAGCAACAATTTTGATTGCGTCAAAACAAATATTTTG
>JAVVRZ010000027.1 GCA_036654455.1 Clostridia bacterium
TTTTTGCAAGGCGTATGATGTAAAATACATCGCCGATGTGGATGGCACATGGCGCGTTGTAATTGACTGTTAACCACTGCATTTGTGATTTGATTGATGTTTCCATTGATTTTATCCTCCAAAATTAAATTATAAAAACATTGAAACCTACATATTGACAATCGTTAAATCATTTGGTATAATAAATATGCTACTATAAATTATCGCAAAATTTCGGTTGTCAATAAGTAGGCAAGGGTATATTTTATACGCATATATATAACCTTGCGTATAATTATATACGCATTATTCTTATTGTCAATAGATTTTTACGATATTTTCAAAATTTATATGAAAGGAGAGTAAAATGACTATTGCAGAAAGAGTTTTTACGCTAGCAAAACAACAAATGAAAACGCAGGGCGACATTGCTAAGGCTATTGGGGTTCGCCAGGCAACTATTTCAGCCTGGAAGTCAAAAGGAATTATTCCATCTGCGAATTGTATAGCACCACTTGCTGAATTTTTAGGGGTGTCTGTTGATTATTTAATATACGGAAAAGAAATAAC
>JAVVRZ010000028.1:0-274 GCA_036654455.1 Clostridia bacterium
CCTATACGGTCTAATTCTCAGTTTGTCTGTTCCGTTATCGGCGAATTAAATGGTAACAACAGGGGTGTTAATACTGTTATGATTTACCGTGAAACTTTTGTTGATGATGGTGTGATTAATCTTTCGTTTGATACATTTGACAATGTTGATCAAATTACTAATGACGAGATTGCAAATATTTCCAAAAAAGATCCAAGTAATATAGCTACTTTCTTTGATAAATTATTTAGTAATATTGGTAAAATTGGAATTATTATTATAATAATCGTTGTTG
>JAVVRZ010000028.1:284-543 GCA_036654455.1 Clostridia bacterium
GTCTTTTGTTACCTCGAAATAATCGACGTAAATAATGGATTGGTATTTTTATATTTTAATTTGTTTGGCTGCAATGTTTGTTTTTCATATTAGTTTAAAAATTGCTCCGTACATTTTGGAATTGTTAATATTGCTTATTAAGTCTTTGTTTTATGCTTGTGTTGGCGTATATGCTTTTATCTGTCTAATTATTGGTCGTTTGTATTTTAGACCGACTAAGGATAAAGTAAAGGCTCAAAGCAATGGTTTAATTGAATAT
>JAVVRZ010000029.1 GCA_036654455.1 Clostridia bacterium
ATATTAATGTCGGGAATAGCATCCCTAGGAAAATAAATCAAGGGTTAGATGACTCTATCGCTTTGATTATGCTTGTTTCAGAGGAATATTTAGACTCGGTTTATTGTACGGATGAATGGGAAGCGTATTATTTGAAATTCAATAAAATTCGTCCAAATGCAATTATACCTATTATGATAGGGAGTGCACAACCGCCAACGTTGATTGCAGCTAGAAAATATTTTAGAATAAATGAAAACTATCAAGAGTACGATGAAATGCTTAAAAAGATAAAGAAGGCCATTATTGTTTTGGGGAAGAAGAAGTAGTTTGTCTTTTAGTAGTGGCAAGGTTTGACACACTACTCTAAGGCGTATATACGCCTTAGAGTAGTTCACAGCCATCTAGGTATACACTTATGTCTTAATCGACACGAGTGTATATTTTTTTGTCCAAAACGAGTTTAGTAAGGATATCAATGAGTTTGTCAAGAATATTCTCTAATTTTACCACAGCCACGCAACCATAGTTTTATCCAATATTAAGCCAATATACAAAGTTT
>JAVVRZ010000030.1:0-284 GCA_036654455.1 Clostridia bacterium
GGCCTTGTACACACCGCCCGTCACACCATGGGAGTTTGTTGCACCAGAAGCAGGTAGCTTAACCTTCGGGAGGGCGCTTGCCACGGTGTGGCCGATGACTGGGGTGAAGTCGTAACAAGGTAGCCGTATCGGAAGGTGCGGCTGGATCACCTCCTTTTGAGCAAGACAGCATCGCCTGTCAGGCGTCCCCACAAGAAACCTGCATTCAGAGTTCCATAGCCAACAGGGTTGGCTTGGAAAAGTCCCAATACGGGGCCTTAGCTCAGCTGGGAGAGCACCTGCTT
>JAVVRZ010000030.1:294-538 GCA_036654455.1 Clostridia bacterium
AGGTGGTTAGAGCGCACCCCTGATAAGGGTGAGGTCGGTAGTTCGAGTCTACCCAGACCCACCACACTCTGAATGTACCGCATACTAAGAATTTATAGACATCAGCACTGTGGCTGGTATCTGTTCTTTTAAAACTTGTGACGTAGCGAGCGTTTGAGATTATCTATCTTGACGTGTCGTGAGGCTAAGGCGGAAGACTTAAATGTCTTCTTATTAATTGAGTCGTTATATTCGTATCTGGGCT
>JAVVRZ010000031.1 GCA_036654455.1 Clostridia bacterium
GAACTCCTGACCCCCTGCGTGCAAGGCAGGTGCTCTCCCAGCTGAGCTACACCCCCATATTGCGGGTAATTTATACCCGATGACAGGGAAATCATTTTTCGCCCTTAGAAAACTTTTGCGGGTAACAATTACCGGTATGCTCTATATGTGTAGTTAAATTCTTGCGACTTTAACACTCATATTGCGCTTGCCGGTATCTGCTATCCTTGACTGAACTGCGATGACCTCACCTGTGCGCGGCTAATGCCTTGCGGCTGCCGTCCTTAGGCTTATCACCGACAATTCGTCGGCAGAAGCTTCAAAATTAAACAACATTTAGTCTACTACTCTTTAAACTAAAACTCTCGCGAGTTATTAACTCCTTAGAAAGGAGGTGATCCAGCCGCACCTTCCGATACGGCTACCTTGTTACGACTTCACCCCAGTCATCAATCCCACCTTCGACAGCGCTCTCCTTGCGGTTAAGCTACTGGCTTCGGGTGTTACCGACTCCCATGGTGTGACGGGCGGTGTGTACAAGGCCCGGGAAC
>JAVVRZ010000032.1 GCA_036654455.1 Clostridia bacterium
CTCAGTTCCAATGTGGCCGATCACCCTCTCAGGTCGGCTACGCATCATCGCCTTGGTAGGCCCTTACCCCACCAACTAGCTAATCAGACGCGAGCTCACCTCTTACCGAATTGCTCCTTTGACCTCAATACCATGTCAGTATCGTGGTCTTATGCGGTATTAGCACACCTTTCGGTGCGTTATCCCCCAGTAAGAGACAGATTGCTCACGCGTTACTCACCCGTCCGCCGCTAAAACATATTCAGATTGCTCTTCCTATGTCTCCGCTCGACTTGCATGTGTTAGGCACGCCGCCAGCGTTCGTCCTGAGCCAGGATCAAACTCTTGTGTTTAATCCGTTATTGCTCTTGATTTATGTGAGGCTCTCGCTCTGCGTCTCCGCTTCGCTTCTCCCCATCAAGTACAATCACTCAAAATCATTGACTGTCGTTCTTTGCGTTTCTTATTCTGTATCGTTTTCAAGGTTCGTTGCTCTTCTGTAGCGAGCTTGTTAATAATACCACCGTATGGACTTGTT
>JAVVRZ010000033.1 GCA_036654455.1 Clostridia bacterium
GTTTTGTAAAGTAGATTTTAAAAAGCTGTAAAACTATTTGCACATTGTAAAGACAATTTAATAATAAAAAAAACACCTTCAACTAACACACCTGTACGTTATTTATGCAAACATTTGCACTTTGTAAAGTAGCTTTTATAAAAAGCAAAACACCTGTAATTCCCACACTTACACGTTATTTAGGTAAACTTTTGCACTTTGTAATGTAGCTTTTATATAAAGCAAGACACCTGTAGTTCTCACACCTGTACGTTATTTATGCAAACATTTGCACTTTGTAAAGTAGATTTTAAAAAGCCGTAAAATATTTGCATTTAGTAAAGCCAATTTTATAATAAAAAAGACACCTGTAGTTCTCACACCTGTACGTTTTTTATGCAAACATTTGCACTTTGTAAAGTAGCTTTTATTAAGCCGTAAAATATTTGCACTTTGTAAAGTGGTTTTTATAAAGCAAGACACCTGTAATACCCACACCTGTACGTTTTTTATGCAAACATTTGCGTTTTGTAA
>JAVVRZ010000034.1:0-251 GCA_036654455.1 Clostridia bacterium
GAAGTCGTAACAAGGTAGCCGTATCGGAAGGTGCGGCTGGATCACCTCCTTTCTAAGGAGTCAGACGAATAACTGTCATATCGGCAGGCTATTCGGCACAAGAGTTCGTTTAGGATAAATCAATATTGTTTAATTTTGAGGGCCTAGCCTTCAAGCGATAGAAAGTGACCACCCATGTATGGGGGTGTAGCTCAGCTGGGAGAGCACCTGCCTTGCACGCAGGGGGTCAGGAGTTCGAACCTCCTCATCTC
>JAVVRZ010000034.1:260-505 GCA_036654455.1 Clostridia bacterium
GGTGGTTAGAGCGCACGACTGATAATCGTGAGGTCGATGGTTCGAGTCCATTTGAGCCCACCATTTTCTTATCATAACGGTAAGAGAATACGTGAAAGACACTTTCTAAAGCAATGTACCTTGAAAACTGAACAAAGACTGCAAATGTAAACTAAGAATAAGACGTACGATAGTACGATTTTTTTAAAAATCTACAATTTTTATGACTTCTTCTAGTTGGCAAATGATTAGAATCTAAAAAAACA
>JAVVRZ010000035.1 GCA_036654455.1 Clostridia bacterium
TATACACGTACTTACTGGTTGTTGCACTTGTAAGCGCCTTTTTAAATATTGTATAAAACTTTAAGACTTCATATTTTTTTAAGCAAATATATATTATTGTTTATTTTATAAAAAATATCATTATCTTTATTGTCTTTTCTATATTTATTCTAAATTTCTATACTACTCTTTATACTTTTTTAATTTTTATAGTATTAAGTTTAGTTATAGTCTTATATTTTTAAAAGATTGCTTTAAAAAAACTATATATTTTTAGACATAAAAAAAGCAACCAGTGGTTGCTTTAATTGAAAACGGCATCGTCCTAATCTCCCGGCACGTCGCCATGCAAGTACAATCGGCCCTGAGGAGCTTAACTTCTGTGTTCGGTATGAGAACAGGTGGACCCCCTCGGCATTAACACCGTTAATTGTATAATAACGCATTACTGCGATAATTATTGTATTTATTAACACCACTTATTATATAGAATATAATTCAGTATGTCAAGTGTTTTCACACACT
>JAVVRZ010000036.1 GCA_036654455.1 Clostridia bacterium
TAAGTATTCCATAGCGAATATAACGTCACACCCCTCGTGGGTGTGTGGATTGAAATTAAATTCAAGCTTTGTTACTCCGTCATCTTCGTGTCACACCCCTCGTGGGTGTGTGGATTGAAATATTTATATCGATAAAATATGTGTCTGCAAACGGATTTGTCACACCCCTCGTGGGTGTGTGGATTGAAATTCACAAGTTGGCACAAAAAAAGAGGCTATGGACAGTCACACCCCTCGTGGGTGTGTGGATTGAAATATCATATGTATATCCTTTTCTAAGTGGCAGCACAGTCACACCCCTCGTGGGTGTGTGGATTGAAATTAATATCACCCTAAGTTACTCTCTAATCTTAGCGTCACACCCCTCGTGGGTGTGTGGATTGAAATAGGGTGTTAAATCCTTTATGATTATGGTATTATTGTCACACCCCTCGTGGGTGTGTGGATTGAAATTTTTGATTTACAGGCTGAACTTAATAATGAGGAATGTCACACCCCTCGT